>JBEAVQ010000020.1:0-31027 GCA_041160865.1 Pseudomonadota bacterium
CAAGCGCTGATCTGGCCTCTTTATTCTCCCCACAGAGTCGAGAACCTAGATGAGTTTAACGTCTCCCTCTCACTCGATTTTCAGACCTGGGAAACAAGATTCACGCGTGGAGCTCACTATGCTAACGGAGTTATGCGTCGGCTTCTTGGGGTCCACCCTAAGCCAATGGCAAATACACCAATGGCAGCGCGAGGTGCTCTCTGGGTTGCGTCTTTAGCGATGAAAAAGGCCAATCTGATCGAGAATAAAATCAAGAACATTGAGCGCAGCTTCCAGCTGGGAACACGCGATCGACTGGCCGTTGAGTGATCTTATGCTCACAGTGAAGTCCGCTTGAGGCATAGCTGAAGTACAACCATTTCTTGTTGCCATAAATGTCCGCTTCCAAACAAGCGTCAAACCGCCCTAAACGGAAACCCTTGGCGCAAAGCCGACCTTCTTACCGCCCCAACACCGACCCCAAGTAGAGATCGTTTACGATGGGTTTGGTGTTGTCGCGCGCCATGCCGGCGCGTTCGACGTCGTACCTGACGAGTCACGCTCTTTCTCAGAATGAGAGGATCAGCGCTTTGGCAGGGGGAATGCTTCCGGTTACCATTGCTTCATAGTTTGCCATAACCAACTCTGGCCCGGCGTGGTGCTCGATCTGGACCATATCTTGTAGCTTGGGCAGAAACGCCAGGTTTGCCTTTTCGATGCGGCGCATCATTTCTGCGGGTCCCCAATCGCTTTCGCGCTTCAGCACTTGCCCAGGGGCGAAAAAGAAACTTGGTGCCGGTCCGGGCAACTTCTCGCGGTTGCGCGGCGCATCCCAGTGCGTTGCGCCGACTGCGATACTCGCCGTGATATTATCCTTGAAATGACGGTGCAAGGTGGCCAGTAAAGTTCCGTTTCCGGACATATCAACAAAAACGGTAGTGATCGTCGACGGCAGCAAGTTCACATCGTCATAGCCCACCGCCTCATCGAATAAATGGACATCGCGCAAAAAGGCTAGGTTGTTAGCCGAGGTCAGACCCACCAGCTTGACGGGGCGGTTTGCCAATTGGCTGATGAAATGCGCCGTTCCCAACGCTGTCTTCGAGGATGCACTGCCGATTATGACCTGTGTAGCGCCGAAAAAATCATTGTCCTGCAGATAGTCGGCCAAAACATAGCCCGTAAAGCAAAGCGGGAAAAGTACTGATCGTGCATCCGCCGCAGCTATCAGTTCTGGCGGGTCGCTTTCGGTACGCTGATATCGGTTGTACATCTCCGGCAAGGGCAAACGATGGTCAGCCCCATCGACAAAGTTGCCTGACGTAATGGTCACTGGCTTCATAACCACATGCGATGCCATGGGCAAAAAGCCCCAGAACTTGCTACCGACCGGAAGCGAGACACAGCGTGACTCAATCACTTCGGCAAATCCCCACACTGGGACGATGCCCCATTCGTCGCCTTCGACAGGAAAGTACTTCCAATACCCTATCATATCACCTGATAATGCGTAGCTTACATTATTGGCGGTGAACCCAAACTCGCCGGTTTTTACGAGAACTTCCCCGTCAGAAAGTGCGGGCAGAGGAACCTGTTCAATGCGGGATTGATCGAACTTGCGGCGGTTTACCAAAAGGCGTGTGTTCGGCATTGTACGCAACTTTCTGCTGACTAGTGTTTCGAAACATCATCTGGAGTTGTCGCCTTCGTTCGCATGGCCAACCAGAGGAAGAGAAGGATCACTGGAATAGAAATGACGCTGACATAGTGCTCCGGCGGGTGATGGCCGTTGGTTGGGACATGCTTGATCCAGCCCGACCAACTGATCAGGATGCGTTCGAGCAGGCCGACCACCAACAGCAATGGCACCAGCGTGCGGTACCACAACCCCACTGCCACCGCCACAATCCCATGTGCAAGCTGAGTCGCCCCTGCCCAAGCAAACATGGCAAAGACACGCTCGGCCCCGTGCGTGAGATCAAGTCCGCCAATAACGCCAGCACCACCATCGGGTAGGAAGCTGTGGATCATCCCGCTTAAGGCTTGGCTCAATCCAGAAATCAATAAGAACCATGCCGAATAACGCGAGCCATCGTAGTAAGAATTGGTGCTAGGGGGCAGAAGGGCGGTCATCGCGGGAGCTCCTCAGTGAGATGAAAAAGGGCTGCTTGGCGTGCGAGTAGCCCACTTTTGTCATCGGCTTGCCAAAACCGGTGCCAACAGAAGAGAAGAACCGCCCTGCCCCAAACCAAGAATGCTGTTGGCATAAAACTGTCCTTGACCCACGTTCCCGATCGTTGTTATTGCATACCTAGTGCCATAACATAGACATTGCAAGTGATGAGAACGGTCGAGCAGATGACGGGCCGAATGTTAGCAGAAAAAGCGGTGGTTTCCGGTAAACTGCCAACATTCGATGCAACGTCACTGGTAAGCCGATAACGCGAGGAAATGCTGACAATGAAAATTCTCCGCACCGATGATAGTCAATTCGAAGG
Source organism: Pseudomonadota bacterium (assembly GCA_041160865.1). GTDB lineage: Bacteria > Pseudomonadota > Alphaproteobacteria > Caulobacterales > Aquidulcibacteraceae > Aquidulcibacter. The sequence continues at coordinate 2,478 of JBEAVQ010000020.1, forward strand.
GTTGGTCGAATGGCAATACCCACCCCACTACACGGAAATTATCGATGTTGAGAGCGGCACTCCGATCCGGATCCACCATGTCGAAGCAGGCGATCCGACTGGGCCAGTGGTACTGCTCATGCATGGCAATCCCACCTGGTCCTATCTTTATCGGCACATGATTCCGGGCCTCGCTGCCGCTGGAAACCGCGTGATTGCTGTCGATTTGGTCGGCCATGGCCGTTCAGACAAGCCGTCCGAAAAAGCGGATTACACCCTTGCCCGACACCATCAATGGATGCGGAGCTGGATCGAGACTCTCGACCTGAACAGAGTAACTCTCTTCTGTCAGGATTGGGGCGGCACGATCGGCCTTGGCATGGTGGCATTCATGCCCGAGCGCTTTGATCGGGTGATTGCTTCAAACACTGGCGTTCCAGCGGGCGAAGGCGGCAACGACATGCTACGGCAATGGCTGGCGATGATGGACATGGCGACTGAATTTCCTTGGCAAGTCCTCTCCATCATCGGGGAAGAGAATGTTCCAGCCTATCGTGCACCCTATCCGCACGCCAGCTTTGAGGCAGGCCCATGCAAGTTCCCAGTCCTGATATCGATCTTTCCCGAAAACCCCGGTGTGCCGCTAAACAAGCAGGTACAGGAGCGTTTGGCCCAGTTTGAAAAGCCGTTCCTGACCATCTGGGGTGCCCTCGACATTGTCGCACCTGGCGGAGACAAAAGACTGCAGCAACTTGTTCCTGGAACAAAGGGTCAGCCGCATCAGGTCTTGCCCAATGCCGGTCATTTCATCCAAGAAGATGCGCCGGATGAACTGGTGGAAGCCATTCTAGCCTTTGTTAAGGCAACATAGGTGTCAATTTCCTATTGCCTGATTGTGTTATAAGCAGGTATCAATCTTTGGATGGCCAAGAAACCTCCAAAGTTTGACCTCCCACACGTGGCACCTGACAAAGACGGACGCAAAAAGCGCAGCCAGTCGAGCCGAGCGAACATTATTCAAGCGCTGTTGCACTTTGTCGGAAATAACGATTTTTCTCCAAGTGCTTCCAAAGTTGCCGAGAAGGCAGGGGTGGGCCTGCGAACGGTGTTCCGTCAATTTGACGATATGGAATCTCTCTATCGGGAAATGAGCGACGCCATAGAAGCCAAGGTCCTGCCGATCATGCTTGAGCCACTTGAAGGCGAAAGCTGGAAGGGTCGCATGTTCTCGACCGCTAAACGCCGAGCGAAGGTGTTCGAGATGATAATGCCCTACCGTATCTCAGCTAATTTGAAGCGCTTTCAATCAGACTTCCTGTTACGAGATTATCGACGGATGTTGTCGCTTGAAAAAACAATGATCGAAACCTTGTTGCCTGAATCCATCCGATCGAACGCAACAATTGTACATGGCATCGACGCGGTACTCAGCTTCCAAACTTGGCGCCTATTACGCCATGATCATGCACTGCCATATGACGAAGCATCCGCGGTGGTGAAGCAATTGCTCAGCGCGGTGCTAGCCGATTTACCGGATGAATAAGTTAACCGCGCTTAGTCCGAGAGATCTGCCCCCTTACTTTTTCAAGGCTGCCAGCCAAAAGGTTGTCGCAACTTCCTACCAGGCCTGGCTACCATGTGAAAATCGAAGATGCCCAACAAGGCCATGGCCGAGCGGAGCGGGCTCCGCGGATGACACGATCAACCGACCTAACTAAGCGGGGTGAGCCGACAGCGATCCACCGAGCAAAGTCGCACTCAAACTTGACAAGAAAATGATATTATGGCGCTATTAATGTCATAATATGGCATAGGATGAGGCAACAACGTGACGAGGCCTACGCAACAATCAAAGTTAGTCATCCTATCCAACCAATGCGGGCAGAGAACTGCCCACTTAGGACATCCACCTTCATGTACTCAATCCCATCCATTTCGGCCTTAAACCAAGGGCACCCTACTCATGACCTATAACCTTTGGGGCACGCCAAATTCGCTCTATACCGGCAAGGCACGGAGTTATCTGATCAAGCAGGGTATAGCCTTCACCAACCGGGCTGCCGGTGAGGCGCATTTTCTAAAGGACGTCACATCGAAAGTCGGGCGTTGGATTATACCGGTTCTCGAAGGCTCGGACGGACTGATCGTTCAGGATGGTGCGGACATTATCCGCCATTTCGAAGCCCAGGGACCGACCCGCTATCCTGCTTTTCCTGCAACGCCGCGGCACGCAATTATCAGCCAGATTTTCGAACTATTTGGCGGCGAAGGGATGTTGCGCCCTGCTATGCATTATCGCTGGAACTTTGACGATGCCAACTTAGCTTTTCTCGAGATGGATTTCGCCCGGTCGCTTGCCCCAACCCATGCGCCGCCAGAGGTTCAGGCCGGGGTTTTCGCAATGGCGAGTAAGAGGATGCGCATGGCGATGGCGGGCTTTGGCGTCACCCCCGAAACAATACCAGCTATTGAAGCATCCTACGCCGAGTTCCTAGCGTTGTTTGATACCCACCTCGCCAGTTCGCCTTATTTGTTAGGTGGCGCTCCGACTATCGGCGATTATGGCTTGATCGCGCCGCTTTATGCCCATCTTGCGCGCGACCCCTACCCCCAACGATTGATGCAAAGCAGCGCGCATCGCGTGTGGCGATGGACCGAGCGGATGAGATGCGCGGACTCAGATGCTGGCGAATATGGTGCTCCGGACCCAGTCTTGCTTGCGAATGACGCTGTGCCCGAAACGCTAAAGGCACTGCTGCGCTTTGTTGCAGACGACTATCTGCCCGAGGTTCGCGCCTTTGTCGCCTTTATCAACGACTGGCTTGCCGCCCGGCCCAACCTCGAGACGGGTACCTCAGGGCTTGATCGACCGCAAATTCGCCAACTCGGCGAGATCGAATTCGTTTGGAGGGGGCACCACGTGAAAGCCTGGGCAATGCACTATCGGCTCTATCTGCTCCAAATGGTTCAAGCGGTTTACGACGCTGCTGATGACGCCGCGCAGACAAGTATAGCCGACTTGCTAGCCGAAACCGGACTTAGCGAGCTTATAACCCTGCGCACCACGCGCCGAATCGAACGTCGTGACCACCTTGAAGTCTGGAGTGCGCGGGTCTGACGCGCTCTATGGGCCGCTCTTCGTGAAAGGTATTTGACTATGCTTAAGCTACATTTTGCGCCTAACTCGCGCGCTGGCCGGATCGTTTGGTTGCTGGAAGAACTTGGACTGCCATATGAGATCAATAAGATGGCGTTCCACCCCAGCGCGCTGAAATCGGATGAACATCGCGCACGCCATCCCCTTGGCCGTGTGCCGGTGCTTGAAGATGGCGATGTTTCGATTTTTGAGTCAGGCGCAATCGTCGACTATATTCTTGAACGCCATAGAAATGGTGGGCTAAAGCCCACAGTGGCCGACCCGCAATTTCCCGCTTATCTGCAATGGTTCCATTATTGCGAGGGGATGATCATGCCGCCGGTCAACACGATTGTGGTGCACACATTGCTCTTGCCCGAAGAGCGGCGCGATGCAACCGTGCTGGGGCAAGCGAAGCGATTGCTGACCAACGCGCTGGCCCCGATTGATGAGGCTCTGATGGGCAAAGACTATCTGATCGGAGAGTTTTCCGGGGCCGACATCATGCTGGGGCACGCCTGCTTTATGAGCAATCGGGTTGGATGCGTCCCTGACGAAATGGTAAACCTTAAGGCCTACATCGCCCGCATTGCCGAGCGTCCCGCCTTCCAGACCGCTATCACGATGCAATAGGCCCGTGGGTGATCGGCTGCGCACCACTGGGCGCAAGTGGTTGTCAGCTATCGGCTGCCTGCCGCGCCGGTCAAACCCCAAACACATCAGCGTGCTGCATTGCAAAGCGCATTGTCAAAACCGCCTAGAGAGCGGGCAAACTAACTGAATCGGGAGTTGAGCGGGATGGACCCGAAGAATGAATTGAGACTTGTTGGGGTTGGAGCATCGCCTTACACGCGCAAACTTCGCGGGGCGCTCCGCTTCCGCCGCTTGCCTTTCCGCTTTGTTGTTGTGGGAGATAAGCAGGTTAGCGCGCTGCCGGCACCCCCGCTCCCACTCTTGCCCTATATTGTGTTGCCCGCAGCCGATGGTAGGCCGCTGACGGCGATGTCCGACACCACTCCGATCCTGAACTGTCTTGAAGAGGCCTATGCGGAGCGACGGCTCCGGCCCTCCGACCCTGCGTTGAACTTTATAGACCGGCTGCTCGAGGATTATGGCGATGAGTGGCTAAGCAAATGCATGTTTCACTACCGATGGTCGCATGCAGCGGACACCAAAAAGGCGAGCGCCTATTTGCCCTACACCCGGGCTGCTCAGGTAACGCGGGCGCAAGGTGAGCAAGCAGAACGGGCCTTCGCCGATCGGCAGATTTCTCGCATCGGCGTGGTGGGGTCCAATCCGGTTACTGCGCCGATCATCGAGGGCAGTTGGCGTCGCTTTTTGGAGATTTTCGAGGCGCACATCGAGAATCAGCCATACCTCTTGGGGCAGCGGCCCGGTGCGGGTGATTTTGCAGCATTCGGTCAGATGACGATGCTCGTAATCACCGATCCGACACCAGCCAAGGTTGCCATGGAGGTATCACCTCGGGCTTACGCTTGGACCGAAAGGCTGGAGGACGTAAGCGGGCTCGAAGTGAGCGAGGCCGATTGGGTCGACCTATCAGATCCCCCCGCGACATTGCATAGCCTGCTTTGCGAAGTAGGCCGGGTCTATGCGCCCTTCATGATCGGTAATGCGAAGGCGGTCGCTCAGGCTGCAAAGCAAGTGGAATGTGAAATAGACGGCCAGCGCTGGGTGCAAGAGTCATTTGTTTACCAGGCAAAATGCCTTGGTTGGCTGCGGAAGGCTTATTTTAATCTGGATATAACGGCTCGCGGACGTGTTGACCGTCTTCTCCAAGGCACGGGCTGTGAGCCTTTGTTTACGTCGGCATGAAAAGTACGACGCCAAAGTGCATCAGATAGAATGTTTGGAAAAATCTCCGTTAGCCGATTTTCCCGCTCCACTTGACCCAGTAGACCCTTATAGTCATGCGAAAAGTTTGTAGTACCCTCGTGAAGCTTGAAGTGCACCCATTACTCCGCCTGCTGAACGTCCGCTTTCGAGCAACCCCGAACTCACCCCAAATGACAACCTCTGGCGCGAAGCAGACCATAGGACAAGCTTCACAATTGATGTTTGCGGACAGATGGGGTGAAAGGTTGGCCTTGAGGCGGCGGTTGTCATCAGGGAACATTTCTTGCAGTTGGCTGTCAGCTTTTCTGTCCCGGTTGACCGCCGCAGTAGCGAAACTGACCGCTTTTCGTGGCAAACAGCGCGGTGTTTGGTGGCTTATAACACAATGGTGCGTATAGAATGACTGTAGTGATCTCCGATACAATTTGGATTTAGGAAAATCCACGAGACGTTCCCTCTGACAAAATATCGATTTTGTTAGAGGGGAGTGAGCATTCTAGCAAAATCGCAATCAACCCAGATCCATGACCCCAGACCATCACGCACAAACCTCCCGCGGAGCGGGTTCGTTCTTCGGCCAGCTCCAGACATTCCCAGCATCTTTCCAATTTGAGGACACGGCAGTAACGGGTTGTCCCGATTTACCCATTGGTGGCCGACATTCGCTGGCACATCTTGGCCCAGCTGTATGCCCGGGCTCTTGGTTCCAGGTGGGGTCAAGATGCCTCGCTATCGGACGTGCATTTTGACATTGTTTGCGCGAATAAGGTGTCTCAGTAGCAAGAACATGTTATTGGATTCATTGCGCGCGAGGACGCTTTTAGCATTGGACAGGTTTTCCGCAAAATCGTCTTTATTTCAAGGGTCGCCTTGGACAGCTTTTCCTAGCCGTCACATACCGGGAAACATAAATATCAGTCCAGTTGGGTCGCTGGCCGTTCGCCCTTAAGCGCAGTCTGTAGGTCGTTTAGGCCTGGACCAATAAAGATGAAGCCCATCATCAAGAGTGGCGAGACCAAATAGCCCCAGTAAAAATTATTCGGGCGGCCAGTGATCGCAAACGCTAGCATATAGCCGAGAAGCAGCAAGAGGCCGAATAATCCTGCTTCTGACCGCCAACACAGCCAGCCAAATAGGCCCACGAGAATCAACGGAAAGCTGATAAATGCTGGCAACTCATAAAGCGGCAAGGACTGCCACATGAAGCTGAGCGCCGCAGCTGGACCACCGAGTAGAAGCCAAGATTCGGACTTTAGATCATTTGGAAGAACCACGCCCGATACTGCTTCAAAATGAATGTACACATAGGCGAAGAACACTAGGATTAATGCCGTCCAAGCGGCCGTCTCGAACCAACGCCGTTGTTGGAGGGCAAAGGCTGCCATCAGCAAGACAAAGGGTAAAGCCAGTTCCCTTAAGGCTAATGCACAGCCTGCAACCACGAGACTGGGCACCCAATTATTGGGCCGGTATAGGCCGAGCGACAGCGTAATCAGCGCCCCGGTCCAAATTTCATGCATATAGACCAGCTGTGGGTTGAGGATCGGCGACAGGCCAGCTGCCAGCAGCGCCACTTGGGTCCACCGCCGCCACGCGATGACTTTTTGTTGTGCCAGCTTTTGATGCCACACATAGAGGGCGGCTAAGCCAATCGTGAGTTCCAAGACATAGCCCAAAGTCTTGCCAAGCGTAGCAAGCAGCAGCGCCAAAGTTGGCAAACGCACTGTGACAAATGGTTGGAGTGGAAAGCCCCGTCCCCTCTGTTCTTCTGTCGCAACATTATAGTAAGTTTCACCCGCGCCCATCCGGTCAACAATGGCCTTGTACAAACGGAGATCGTCGCCGCCGATCTCCGTCTTTTGGGTTTGATGGTCAGATTCAACAATGGCCACCGGCTGCACACCCGGTGTGGATTTATCGAAGGCGGGCCAAAGGCTTGCTAGGATTAGAGCGAGAAGCAGGCCTAAAACCCACTTCGCACCACTGCCCGAGATCCCAGCAAAACGAGACTCTTCAACCATTAATTGCGCCAAGTCACAAAGGATGATGCCGCGAAGTTCCAGACAGCGCCAACCAAGACGCCCGCCATCCCCGCAAGCCACCATTGGCTATCCATCTGATGCACCCAATTGCCGATCCCGATATTGGCAACGGCACCAATAGCCGAGACCAAATAAAAACTGATCAGACCTGTCAGCATCTTCCAGCCCTTCAGTCTTCTGTCGCGATAGGTGAAGTGGTTGTTGAGGTAGAAATTGAACGCAATGGCCGTGGCAACCGCGGCGAATTGTCCGTTTAGGAAAGTCGCACCCAGAGCAAGCGCCGTCCCTAGAACGGTCAAATGGACAGCCACGCCCAAACCGCCAACCGCAAGGAAGGATACAAGCCGAGTAGGGATAAATCGCCCAATTGTTTTGTCGATCAGCAATGAAATATATTCGAGCGCAATCATGCTGTCGGCTTTGCTTTCACCGTTCAGGCGCGAGCGGAACACATAGGGCACTTCGGTAATACGCGGCGGCGTTGGCAGCGAGGCTACAATGTCAAGAAGGATCTTAAATCCGACACCGGATAAACGCGGCAGTGCGGCCATCAAAGTTTCGCGTCGAATGGCCATAAAACCGCTCATGGGATCAGAAAGTGGAACCCTCAAAAGCTTCTGACCCAGCCATGTCGCACCTTGCGACGCGCGGTGGCGCAGCTTGTCCCAGTCCCCCACACTGCCACCTTTGGCATAGCGTGTGCCAATCGCAATGTCTGCTTCATCGCTTTCGATGGCGGCCACCATCTTGGGCAAGGCCATCTCATCATGTTGAAGATCACCGTCGACAACGGCCAGGATTGGCGCAGACGTGGCAAGCATGCCTTCGACAACGGCGCTTGAAAGCCCCCTCCTCCCAATACGATGGACTACTCGCACACGTACGTCCTTTTGCCCGATTCTGCGGACAAGTTCTGCGGTTCCATCAGGCGAGTTATCGTCAACAAAAATCGCTTCCCAATGATAGTCAGCGAGTGCGATGGATAATTTATCAAGCAAAGGCACAACATTGGCTGCTTCATTGAACGTTGGAATGATGACGGCAAGCTGTAATGGGGTGGCAAGATCAGCCAACTCCGCTTGCTCTGGTCGCACCAGTTGCATCAACATACCCAAACCCCACGACGATAATTTTCTAAGTCAGGAGAGGTATAGCCGCTGCAGGGTTAATGCCTCGTAATCCGATGGGGGCATCAAGCTTCTTCTTGGTACAAACTGTTTGTGAGAGCCCTCACCGCACTTAAGCAGACCCCGCACTTAAGCAGACACTGGGTGACAAGGCCGACGGGCTTCTTCTAGAGTGGTGCGATCAACACATTCACGCAGAGAAGGCTTTTACATGAGACGGGCAGCCATCATTAGTCCGGTACGAACTCCGATTGGCAAGTTTCTTGGCGGGCTTAGCTCAGTACCGGTCGAAACCCTTGCTGCCTATGTGGTCAAAGCGGTGGTATCGCGCAGCGGTATCGACCCGATGCTGATCGAAGATGTTGTGTTTGCGCAAAGCTATGCGAGTGGCGAAACGCCCTGTGTTGGGCGCTGGGCGGCTTTGGCGGCGGGGCTGCCTATTGAGGTGCCGGGCATTCAAGTGGACCGCCGTTGTGGTGGGGGTCTGCAGGCTTTGGCCAATGCGGCTATGATGGTTCAAACCGGTGCGGCCGATGTGGTTCTGGCTGGTGGCGTCGAAAGCATGAGCAATGTGGAGTTTTATACCACCGCCATGCGCGGTGGCGCGCGCGCCGGCAGTGTCACCTTGTATGACCGCCTTGAACGCGGCCGTGAGCGATCCCAACCTGTAGATCGTTTTGGGGTGATCCCCGGCATGATCACGACGGCCGAAAATCTCGCAACCGACTATGCGATCAGTCGGGAAGCTTGCGATGAACTTGCCGCCGAAAGTCAGGTCCGTGCGGCACGCGCATGGGCCGAAGGACGATTTGACGACGAGATTGTCGCCGTCCCCATTCCCCAGCGTGGCGGTGAGCCGATCTCTTTTAGCATGGATGAAGGCATTCGCGCCGATACCACAGCCGCCTCGCTAGCCAAGCTCAAGCCCATGGTAGCGGGCGGGGTTTGCACAGCAGGGAATTCAAGCCAGCAAAATGATGCGGCCTCTGCCTGTCTTGTCGTGGCCGAAGATCGCTTGGCCGAGCTCGGCTTAACCCCATCCGCATTCTTTGTCGGCTGGGCAGCGGCAGGGTGCGAGCCCTCCCGCATGGGCATTGGGCCCGTTCCCGCCGTTCAAAAGCTGTTCGCCAAGACACAATTGGCGTGGGGCGATATGGGCCTCGTTGAGTTAAATGAAGCCTTTGCCGCGCAAGTTCTGGCGGTTCTCAAAGGCTGGAATTGGGATGACCGTTCTATTCTAAACGTCAATGGTTCAGGTATTTCGCTGGGCCATCCCATCGGGGCGACGGGCATGCGGATTATGACCAGTCTGGTGCATGAGATGCAGCGCAGGCAGGTCCGCTATGGCCTAGAGACGATGTGCGTTGGCGGCGGCCAAGGAATTGCTGCGATTTTTGAGCGTGCTTGAAGGTTTTCTCAAGTGCGTCACCCTGCAGATACCACTACAGTCCGCTTCGCGGCCAGCTTCCCTACGAGTAGGGAAGCGGCGTGTCCCAATAGATGCCGTTTCCGCGTCCCCATTTATGGGGACGCTTCGGCGAAGCCGGTGGAGGGGTGTTTCCACTCTGAACGCCTTTCCCACCGGCTATGCCTCCACAAAGGTAAGCGTGATCATATGTAGCAGCAAATCTCAGAATCAACCTAAAAAATTCTTCTATTAGATTCAATGTTAGGTAGTTAATGGTGGAATTAGCTGAACCGTTTGGGCATTTGCCAAACATTTAGTGACAGAGCCTTGGTTCCTGACGATCTTTGTTTTTAACTACATCCGGGTTACGCCCCATAAGGAAGTGGCATTGATCCGCGCTGGCAATGGCGTTGCTGCCTTGGGACTATTGAGCGCTGTGGTCCGCTTTTCGATCGCTCTGGTCGCAGAAATTGGGGCTCAATTCATTGCCGAATTGATGTTTCCAAAACTCTATACCGCGATTGAAGAGAATAATTGGGCCGCGGCAATTATGAAGGCCGGAACGGCCATTGCCGTTGGTATGGTCAATGCCGCGTGCATGACGCCGTGAGGAGTTCGACATGACAAAACAGTCGCCTCCCGATTGGTCGTCCAGGCTTGTGGTCCTTTCGCTTCTGTCCTTGGGCGCAGCTGGGACGTAAGCGAGTTGCCAGCCCAACAATCGCGTACAAGGCCCAGCTGAAACAGCACAAAAGCGCAACCTCTACCAAACCAAAGGAGCTTGCGTCGCCGATTATTCAGAAGAGACCTGCGAGTCCTATCAATCGGGCTCAAGCTCTGGGTCCAACGGCGTCTTTTTTTCGTGGACCCTCGTATCCCGCTTCATGGCGCAGTGCGGGGCAGGCTTTTGACTCGACCAACACTGGACCAGGCCGCGCCGCACTCGCCTCACCGGATGGCGTCGTGGCCAATCCTACCCAGACCACGCGAGGTGGCTTTGGCTCAACCGGTCGAAGCTATTCCAGCAGGGGTGGATGATGCGGCGGGAGTCGACCCCGCCGAGGCCCGATATCAAGGCCCGCATGCAGGGCATCTCGATGTGGCCCACCGACGACGATCCCTATCATGATGAGAGCGTCGCTTATGTGTTTAGCGAAAGCCGGATTGAGACCCTTTGGGAAGCAGGTCTTTCTTTAGAGCGCATGATTGGCGAGGCTGTTGATTACGCCATCGCCAAGAAGCGATTTTCTGAATTGGACATTCCAGAAAGTCTCGCCCGTTATGCGTCTGAGTGCCGCAGGAACGGCCATCCCAGCGTCTATGGTCGGATGGATCTGGTGTATGACGGTGTCCACCCCCCAAAGCTTTTAGAGTATAATGCCTATACCCCGACAGCCCTATTTGAAGCCGCTGTTTTGCAATGGGAGTGGCTAAAGGCGCAGTTTCCCGCCTTTGATCAGTTCAATTCCATTCACGAGGCATTGATTGCTGCTTGGGCCAAGCTGAAGACCCAATCTGGGCTCAATCGGCTGACCTTGACTGGCATGTTGGACAAAGATGATGACCGTATGACCATTGCCCATATGGAGGACGTCGCCCATCAAGCCGGCTGACGAACGCTTCCCATGCAGATCCAAGACTTGGGCTTTGATGGTCGTGGTTTTGTGGATTCAGAAGGCATCTATGTCCAAGCCCTGTTTAAGCTTTATCCGTGGGATTGGCTGGCGCAGGAAAAGTTCTTCGATCACTTGGTTGAGCTTGATCCGGCAGTGATGGAAAGCGCTTGGCGTGTCATTGCTTCCAGTAAGAGGCTATTGGCGATTTTGTGGGAGCTGTTTCCAAATCATCCCAACCTTCTGCCTGCCAGTTTCAAAAACAATGCGATGCTAGGCTCGCGCGTATCAAAGCCTGTTTTGGGGCGTGAAGGCTCTGACATTCACTTTATCGATGTAACTGATGAGCCGTTTGCCTCATCTGGGCCCTATGCGACCCAAAAGCGCATCTATCAGACCTATCACCCACTGCCTTACTTTGATGGTTGGTATCCGGTGATTGGTTCTTGGATCATTGATGGTGAGCCTTGCGGGATTGGCGTGCGGGAAAACCGTAGTCGGGTGACAGGCCTTGGCGCTAGGTTTCGGCCACACCGTATGGATGATTAGTTTGATCTTGGTTTTGGCCTAAGGCTACGATCATTTGAAGCGAGCTTAGTTTAACCAAATATTCACGACAAAAGGACTTAGCTCTTTGCGAATTCGGCATTGGTAGAGATTTCGATTTCGCCGATTATTGTATGTAACGCCTTTTTGCAAAGACGCCCTGTTTGTCCGACGCGTTTCGCTATCCCTTACGACAAGCGGTTGAGCCTTCGGCTTTGTTGATCCCGCAGCTAATAGGCTGTCTCATGCGGGATGCTTGCGTGATCTTGTTCTTCTTGATCCACTTGCAAGTGTTCGTGAGTGTGCCGATTAAATTGAATGGCGGACCCGTAGCAGGCCTCGGTTTTGTGTGGGCAATTGGGTCCATCCTTGGCTTGGGCTTGGCATTCGCTAAGCCTTTTCGTACGGCTGGAATTGGCTTGGCCGTCTTTCCCTTTCTAGGCCTTTGCCTGTGGGCCTATCTGTCCTCAACTTGGACGGCTAACCCGGTCGATACGCTGCGGGCATCTACCTTCATGACCTGCAGTTTGATCGGCTGTTGCGCTATCGCTGCGCTTTTGAGTTGGGAAGAAATTTTAGCACGTCTGACGCTGTCGCTTGGAGCCTTGATGATTTTGTCTGTTGTGCTCGCAATTGCCGTCCCATCTATTGGGCAGATGACAGACATTCTTCAGGGGGCCTGGTCTGGAGTCTGGGGTGAAAAGCAAGCCATGGGCATGTATGCCGCCCTTCTCATACTGGCGTCGTTCGCCCTAGCACTTTTCAATAGAAAATATTGGCCATGCCTGTTGCTGGTGCCGCTTTCTTTGGTCGCGATCATCGGTACGACGGGCAAGACCGCCATCCTGATGAGCTTCATGGGCACTGCAGTATTTTCTGTCGGCTGGCTTATTCAGAAAGATCTAAGGGTAGCGATTGCGACTTTGTGGACAGCAGTTTTAGTTGGCAGTACAATCACGTACGGCCTGACCCAAGGCAAGGAAGCGGTCTTTCGGCTTCTTGGCCGAACGCCAGATTTTACCGGACGGACAGAGGTTTGGCGGGAAGTGGAATATGTCGCCAGTAAGAAGCCCATGACGGGCTATGGCTTTCACGCCGTCTGGGAAGATCAAACTTCTGTTGCAGGTCCTTATCAGTGGATTGCGGACGGCACGGGCTTCTTCCCGCAAAATGCCCATTCATCTTGGTTAGATGTCACCTTGCAACTTGGGTTGCCGGGCTTCGTTCTGTTGGCGGCTTGCATGGCTACGGCTTGGCTGGCGACCTTATTCCGACTGCGTCATGGCGGCCCCGGCGTTCTATTTGGAATCAGCGCCTTGGCCACCCTCACGATGATTTCCTTTACCGAAAGCATACTGGTGTCGAGCATGGATATGCCTTGGATGCTCGTCATGCTTATCGCTGCCAAATCGATGCAGGAGCTCGTTTTCCCTGCCCCGATTTTGGTTCCAAGGCCCTATCCAAATAGGGGCAATATTCAGGCGCTTCATCGCTGAAAACAACAGCCAGCTAGTGCACCGCTTCTTCTTTGCGCGCCGTCAGATAATACATAACTGGCGTTGCAATCCGCGACAGGAATGTTGAGCTAATCAGGCCGCCGATGATGGCGATGGCCATTGGTGAATAGAGGCCAGATTGTTCTAACGCCAAGGGAAGAAGACCACCGATCGCGGTGACACTGGTCAAGAGGACAGGTAGGAACCGCACCTCCCCTGCCCGCTCAATCGCTTCCATCAAGCCAACGCCTTCACGGCGCAATTGTTCGGTGAAATCGACTAGGAGGATAGAATTTTTTATCTCAATCCCGATCAAGGCGATGATACCAATGGTGGCGGTAAAGCTGAGCGAGTTGCCTGTTATGGCCAAGGCGGCCACGGCTCCAAAGATACCCAAGGGAATAATCCCTGCGACCACGATGGCAGTCTTGAACTTGCCGAATTCCAACACCAGCACAGCAAGGATACCGAACAGGGCAATCAGAAAGGCCGCGCCCAACCCAGAAAAGCTCTCTGATTGTGCTGCCGCTTGGCCACCCAATTCAACCCGGAATCCTGGCGGCAGTTTGATCTCCTGATTGACCCGCGCTAAGATGTCAGCTGTCACAGAGGCGGTCAAAAAGCCGTCTGCAGTCTGGCCGGTTAGCGTAACCACACGTTCGCGGTCGACCCGTGTAATGGATGCGGGCGTTGCCACAAGTTTCGGGCTCGCAAAGGAGGCAAGCGGTGCAGAGCCCCCTGCATTGGTTGGCACATAAATTCTGTCGAGGTCAGCTAATACATTGCGCCCTGCTGTTGGCAGTCGCACCACGACCGGGAAATCATCGCCGCGGTCATCGCGGAATGTACCTGCCGCCTCGCCGGCAATTGCAAGCCTTGCGACCCGGCGTTCAAGCCCGGCTGGAATGCCCAACAGGGCTGCTTCTTGGCCATCAACGCCTAGATCTACATCGAGGCGGTCAAGGCGCAGCGGGTTGACGACATCTCGGACACCGCGTGTCGACTCCATGAGGTTCATGACTTGGCGAGAGATCTTTTGAAGCTCGTCAATGTCCTCACCAAAGACACGCACAGCAATCGGAGCTTCAACGGGGGGACCATTGAAGAAGACTTCGACCGTGAAGCGGGCCCCGGGATAGCCGGTCAGGTCCTTGCGTAAGGTTTCGATCCACCTCTCACTTTCCTTGCCCTTCCAATGCTCTTTCTGGACAAAGATTTCGGCGTAATTTGTTGCGGTCTCACGCTGGAAAATATTGTAGAAGATTTGGGGATTCCCGCGCCCAAGGTTCGACATATACCAATCCACTTCGCCGCTCTTTTTGCGGGTGGCTAAGCGGGATTCAACAAAATTCATTGCCTTTTGTGTGGTGGCTAATGAGCTTCCTTCAGGCGTCTCAATCCGTACCAAGAATTGGGGAATGCCAGCGGGGGGGAACAAACTTTGACCAATAACGCCAACAATGGGCACAAAGGTGAAGCAAATCGCGAAAATAATTCCTAAAGCCGCCCAAGGCTTTGCCAAAGCCTGATGTAGAATGGGCGTATAGAATTCATGGATCCCGGTGTTGATCCGTTGCAACAAGGGGTTGCCCTCTGGATCCTCATGCTTGTTCAACATGCGGCTGGCCAGAAATGGGATGACCGTCAAGGACACAAAGAGCGAGGCTGCAATCGTCAAGAGGACGGTGACAGGCAATGACTTGATAAACTGGCCGGACCCTTCGGGCAGGAATAGCAAAGGTAGGAAGGCCAACATCAAAGTTGCTGTACAGCCCAACACGGCGACCGCAATTTGGCCGGTGCCATTGATCGCGGCGGACACACGGTCCTCCCCCTCTCGAATGCGCCGAGCGATATTTTCGGTCACAACAATAGAGTCGTCCACCAATAGCCCGAGCGAGAGTACAAATCCTGCGATTGACAATTGGTTCAGCGTGAAGCCGGCATTCTGCAACCAGAACACCCCGATCAACAGCGACATCGGGATGGATAGCATCACCACGAAACCCGCGCGAATGCCAAGCGGCAGCAAGGTGATCAATACTAGACCGAGCGCAATACCAAAGTCGCGATAGAGATTACCTAAACGATGGTTCACATTCACCGATTGGTCGAATGCCCGCTCAAGCCTTATCCCGGCAGGCAAGCGTTTCTCAAAGGCATCCAACCTGCCTTCCAATCCATCGCGAACGCGTTGCACATCAACCTTGTCGCGTTGTTTGACCGTGACAAACATAGCCCGCTTGCCATTGAGGAAAGTAAGGTGGCTGGCTTCAGCCGTGTCCCAACTAACGTCGGCCACATCGCGGACACGCACCACTCGATTGGCGCTGGCAAACACCGGGACGTCCTTAATCTGCTCAAGGCTCTTATAGGCACCCTTGGTCTTGACGTTGAACCGCCGCTCGCCAGCATGGACCGCACCAATCGGTGTATCGATCCCGGCATTACGCAGAGCGTCGGCGACTTGGGTTGGTGACAGTTGCATGGTGGCAAGCCTGCCTGCATCGATGGACACGCGCGCTTCAGACCTTGGAGCGCCCCAATATTCAGCTCTGCGCACACCCGGCGATCGATCAAGCTCTTCGCGCAAGTCATCGGCAACGCGCTCCATTGTCTTCCAAGGGACCAAGTCGGAGACCAAGGCAACTTGAAGAATATTGGTTTCAGTTGTGCGTGCCCGGCGTGTCTCCAATCGCACAATGCCGCTCGGGAGCGTACCGCGGATGGCATTTACCTCTCGGATTACTTCATCATATTTGCGCTCTGGATTGGTGCTCCACTCAAACTCTACAATGATGGTCGCAACGCCATCGGCTGCAACACTGCGCACTTCTTTAACGTCGTCCAAACCGTCCACGACATCTTCAATTGGCTTGACAAGAAGCTCCTCGACATCCTTGGCATCAGCCCCCGGCAAGACCACATTGGTGATCACGATTGGGATTGGAAAGTGTGGGTCTTCCGAACGTGGAATCGACTGAAAGGCGTTCAGGCCTAGAAGCGCCAAAAGTGCAAAGGCTAGGAGCGTGAATTGCCAACGTTCGACGGTAAAGCTTGCCGGGTTATATTTTGGGGCAATCACGATTTTGCCTCAACGACCGATACCTGTGCCTTGTCACTCACATAAGCGCCGCCCGAGGTGACAATGCCAACACCTGCAGGAATGCCACGGACCAACGCCTGATTACCCTCGAGCCGAACGAAGTCGACGGTCGCGAGCCGCACCGTTTTCTGGTCGCCATTGAGCACAAATAAAGTTGCTTTGCCGTTCGTGACACCGATCAGCGACTCGGTGGGTACAAGTACTTCATTGCTTGCCGTAAGAGGCGCAGCGATCGACTTGGCCTTGATACGGGCTTCGGCAAAGAAACCCGTCTTCACCTCACGGCCACCCTCAATCGCTATGTCGACGTCAAAGGCACCGGTTCGGGGATCGGCGCGTTCTGCCACACGCGTAACTACGCCCTTCAGATTCTTGCTAAGCGCCGAAACATAGACATCGGCGGAATCGCCAACTTGGATACGGGCAACATCCTTGTCAGACACAGGGGTCCGCAAGATCAAGGGTGAATCCTCGTCTGCAACCGTGAGAATGGGTTGCCCAGGTGCTGTGATTTCGCCGGGCTCTGCAGTTCTCGTCAGAACAATGCCGCGAACTGGTGCCACCAATCTGGCCCAGCGACGGTCAAAGGCAGCAGCTGAAACAACTGCCTCTGCCGCACGCGCTCTACCTGAAGCCGCTTGAACGCCCGCTTGTGCAGCACCGGCACCGGCTTGGGCTTGGGTGATCCCGGCATTGGCAGCCAGTGTCCCCTGCCGTGCAGCACTAAGGCCGGCTTCAGCGGATCGGGCGGTTGCCTCTGCTACGTCTAAACGTGTCTTGCGAGCATCTAACCGTGCTTCAGAGACAAAGCCCTTCTGCACCAAAGTTGCGTCGCGGTCATAGTCACGTCGTGCATTGGCGAGATCGGCTTGGGCTTGCGCCAAAGCCGCAGCAGCTCGGCTGGTATTGGCTTCGGCTTGTGCTTGCCCGGCGCGGGCTGAAGCGATGGAGGAAGTTGCGGCACGGGCTTGTTCGATAGCTTGGCCAATACCGGCGGTTGCCTGCATGGCTTGGGCTTGAGCTTGGATGATTTGCGCTTCGACTTGGGTCGGGTCGATGCTGGCGACCACACTGCCCTTATCCACCAATTGCCCTTCGCGGAAATTGACTTCGCGCAGGACCCCGCTGATGCGAAAGGAAAGGTCGATCTCCTTTTCTCGGCGGAAAGATCCCGTGGCCACAATCTCTGTCTTTGCATTCACGCTTTGTGCGCGTTTGATTTCAACGAGGACTGGGTCTGCCGCTTTGGACTTATCATCCCCATTGCCACAAGATGACAAGATCATAGCAACGCCTGCTATCAGAATCAGGCGTAGTTTAATGTTTTGACCTCCCCGGTTGGGGAGGTCTTTTTTCTGTTCTTTTTGGTTGGTCATTTTTTGCCGTACTGGGGAGGAGAATTTCAGACTGGACTGCTAACCTATCAGTGATAGGATGGAGCAAATTTCGAAGAGGTCAAGAGGAAAAGTGTCTGCTAGCGCAAAAGATTCTGCAAACACTGCTGAAGCCAGCGAGCTTGACCACGTAGTGGCGCATCGCGCGACGGGCATTGTACCCCGGCTGAAGAGTGCTGCTCGACGCGAGGATATTCTCAACCATGCTTCGCGCCTCTTTTTATCCTATGGGATTGCGGGCACCTCTACTCGCATGATTGCCAATGCTGTTGGCATCTCGCAGCCAAGCCTTTACGCCCATTTCGCGACCAAGGAGGCATTGACCAATGCTTTGTCGGCGCGCGCGTTTGCGGGTTTAGAAGAATTGATCGCCAAGATTCGTTCCGCGGATATTCCAGCGGCGACGCGGCTTGAGGCTATGATACGGGGATACATCGGCTTTGCGTTGGATCAGGGGACTGCCTATCGGATCGCCTTTATGTTGGAAGGCCCCATGCATGAAGACGAGGAGTTCAATCCAGACATTTTGCCGGGCATGCAGGCTTTTGCGGGTTTCCGTGATGGGTTAGCTTTATTGCAGCGTGAAGGCCATTTGCGGGAAGGCTCAACGGATCATTTGGCGCAAAGCCTTTGGGCGACGATGCACGGCCTATGTGCCCTTTTGCTTGCCCGCCCGGATTTTCCATGGGGCGATGTCCCGTCGATGATTGACTTCCATGTCGAAATCATTTTGGCAGCCTATCAGAACAAGCCTTGATGGCCCCCATTTAGGTTTATGCGCTTGAGGAGTGACAGATGACCGCCAACCTCCAAAGCGACAGACGCGCATTTTTAGGTATTGCGCTTTCTGGCGCACTGGTGCTGCCGAGTCTTGGCGCTTGTGCTGCACCTGTTCCCAAGGCCCCTCCCCGTAAAGCGCCAACAGACGAGTTGTTGGCGCTGGAAGCAAAGTCCCAAGGCAGGCTCGGTGTCGGCATCCTAGATACCGCAACCGGCGAGATGGTAGGACACCGCCTTGAGGAGCGATTTGCGCTGTGCTCGACCTTTAAGCTTCCCTTGGCGGCCGAAGTCTTGCGAGATGTAGATGCGGGCAGGCGCAAACTCGATCAGTTTATCGCTTATTCAAATGCAGACATGGTTTCTCATGCCCCGGTGACTGGGGCTAATCTTGCTGCAGGCGGCATGACCATTGGTGAACTTGCTAAGGCAACCCAAATCACCAGCGATAATCCGGCGGCTAATCTGATTGTGCGTGAATTGGGTGGGCCAAAGGCTGTGACACAGCGTTTTCGTTTGGCAGGTGATCCTGTAACGCGGATTGATCGCTATGAGCCGATGATGAATTTCGTTGTGGGAGATGATCCGCGCGATACGACTTCGCCCGCTGCCATGGCAGGTTTGATCGCGCGTTATCTCACAACAGATTACTTGTCGAAGCCCTCAAAAGACCTCCTTATTGGCTGGATGATTGAAACCCGGACCGGGGCAAAGCGGCTCCGGGCTGGCTTTCCACCTGAGTGGAAGGCTGGCGACAAAACCGGTACGGGCATGGCTGATGGCATGTTAGACAAATATAATGATGTCGCCATTTTCTGGCCTCCAGGGCGCGCGCCCATCATTGTCGCGGCCTATTATGAAACCGCCCTTGCCTACGGTGACACACGGGACGAGTTTCAGGCCGTGCTGGCAGAAGCCGGTCGGATCGCGGCGCGATGGGCGATTGCCTAAGGTCATGGGACTAGAGTTACCCATCCTCTACAGTTTTCGTCGTTGCCCTTATGCGATGCGCGCCAGAATGGCTTTAGCGGCTGCGGGTTTACGCCATGAGATTCGCGAGGTCTCGTTAAAGGCCAAGCCGGCTGAAATGCTAATGGTCTCGCCCAAGGCGACCGTTCCGGTTCTGGTTTTGCCACAGGGTGAGGTCATCGAGGAAAGCCGCGACATCATGCTTTACGCATTGAAACAAAATGATCCAGAGCACTGGCTCCAAAATTGGGGCCCTGACCTTGAGGCATTGGTTGAACGCAATGATGGGCCGTTCAAAACCTATCTGGACCAGTACAAATATCCCCAGCGCTTTGACGTGCCGATGGAAACAGCCCGACATCGGGGCTTAGAAATTCTAATGGACTTAGAAGATCGTCTTGCCACGTCGCCATTTTTGGCGAGCCAATCGCCGACTTTAGTCGATATTTGCCTCTTTCCGTTTGTTCGCCAATTCGCGGCAGTGGACCCGCATTGGTTTCAGCAAGTGCCATTAGATCGGCTTCGCATCTGGCTCGCCTTCTTCGTTGAGGGCAGTCTATTCGCTCAGATCATGACCAAGCATACGATTTGGAAATCGGGTCAGCTAGCGATTATTGGTGACGCCTCCGTCATGCATTCGCCTATGGATTGATGGGCCAGGTGCTTTGGCCTAGTGTCACGGCATACCCAAGTCGCTAATTTGAGTAGGTTCGTAGTTCATGATTTCGAAGCTGGCCATCTCAGGCTACCGATCCTTGCGGGATTGCGTGTTTGCGCTCGGTGCCATCAATGTGGTGACAGGTCCGAATGGCACGGGCAAATCAAATGTCTACCGCGCGCTTCGCTTGCTTGGAGATATTGCACAGGGCCGGGTGATTCAGTCCCTCGCGAGGGAGGGTGGCCTAACCGCAACTCTATGGGCGGGTCCCGAAACCATTTCCGCGGCGATGAAGCGTGGCGAGATCCCGCTTCAAGGCACCCGCCGACAGGGTCCGGTCTCGTTAAAGCTTGGCTTCTCGGGTAAGGATTATGGATATGCCATCGACTTGGGCTTGCCGATCCCATCGCGTTCCGCCTTCGCAAGAGACCCCGCGATTAAGGCCGAGGCCTTGTGGCTTGGTGAGACCTTAGGCCGATCTAACTCAATCGCTTTCCGGCAGGGTCCAAGCGTTCGATTGCGCGCTGAAGACGGCCAGTGGCAGCAAGTTTACACCAGCTTGGCAGCGTCTGACTCCATGATGACCCATTGCAGCGATCCACGTGATGGGCTGGAATTGTTGCACATGCGCGAGCGTCTGCGCAGCTGGCGCTATTATGATCACCTTCGGACAGATGTGGAGGCCCCTGCCCGTCAACCCCAGATCGGCACCTATACGCCTGTCTTGGCCAGCAACGGGACCGACTTGGCTGCCGCCATTCAAACCATCCGCGAAACAGGCGATAGTGCCGCCTTTGATGCAGCGATTGCCGATGCTTTTGACGGGGCAGAAGTGGAGGTCATTGCCAAGGACGATGGCTACTTTGACATTCAACTCAGCCAATATGGGCTCTTGCGCCCGTTGAAGGTTACCGAGCTTTCAGATGGAACCCTGCGCTATTTGCTGTTGGTCGCCGCCCTCTTATCACCAGATCCCCCTTCCCTCATGGTCTTGAACGAGCCCGAGACAAGTTTGCATCCTAACCTCTTGGCACCCCTGGCACGGCTAGTCGTCACCGCAGCGCGCAAAACGCAATTGATCATCGTAACCCACGCGCCGGCGTTGGTAGATACTTTAGCCAACGAGGCAGAAGTCGCGATGTTTGCTTTGAGCAAGCACCTCGGCGAGACCGTCGTTTCAGGTCCAGATCGGCCGAGTTGGCAGTGGCCCAGCCGAACTTGAACAAAAACTCGGGCGCTTTGATGCCTTGCATCGCAAAAGTTTGCTTCAGCTGTTCGGCGTACCCGAAGCACTAGCGCAGTGTCTAATAATGTGGAGCATGTGTTCGGTCGAGCCAAACGCTGGGCCGCCCTTAAACCACCCCACGGATCATGCCGGCTGCTGCCGTTTGATTGGTCTCTGGATCAATCAGAATGAAGGCCCCAGTTTTGGGGTTGTCTTGAAAATGGTCTGCCAAAATTGGGGTTTGTGTATGTAGCTGAACCAAGGCAATATCGTTGAGTTTCAAGGCTTGGCCACCACGAACCTCTGATAGATCGCGCATGTCGCGGATGTGCAGCACCCTCTCAATCCGGCTGGTGATTGCCGCTGTGCCTTGTTGGAGAAGATATCGGCGACGGGGATCCCAAGGCTGATCGTCTAGCCAGCACAGGTCTGTGATGACGCGGTTGGCATAGCTGGACTCTGGCCCAGTTAGAATGTCGCCGCGGGCCGCATCGACTTCGTCTTCGGTGTAGAGCGTGACAGATTGGCCTGCCTCTGCGCGGACCAAACTTTGATCATAGGTCTCAATCCGGGAGACTTTGGTCGGGCGGCGATGGGGTCCAACAAAAACCGCTTCGCCGACAGCGACTTGCCCAGAGGCAATCCGCCCAGAATAGCCGCGTTGCGCTTCAAGCGTATGGCCATCGACCCGCACAACGCGCTGGACTGGAAAGCGGAAAGGAAGATCGCTCAAATCAGTCACCTCGCCTTGGCTTTGAAGCACGTCCAAAAGCGACGCACCCTGATACCAAGGCGCTGCAGGGCTGATTGTCACCACATTATCGCCTGACCGCGCATTGATGGGTACAATGGCGGGATTTTTGATCCCAAGACTGCGGGTCAGTCGCTTCAGGCTTTCCTCAGCCTCTTGGAACACCTTCTGAGACCAGCTGACGAGATCCATTTTGTTGACGGCAAAAACGACTTTTAGACCTAACAAATGGGCTATGGTCGCGTGGCGGCGCGTTTGGACTTTGAGTGCACCTTGATGCAGCCGCGACGCATCCACCAGCACAATGGCAACATCGGCATTGCTCGCCCCTGTCACCATGTTGCGGGTATATTGCTCATGTCCCGGGGCATCGATGACGATGAAGGAGGTTTCAGGCGTTGCAAAGTAGCGGTACGCTACATCAATCGTGATGCCCTGCTCGCGCTCGCTCTCCAAGCCATCAGTGACAAAAGACAAATCAAGGTCGCCTTTTTCGGCCCGACTGAAACGGGCGTTCGATAGCGCATCAACCTGGTCGCTCATCAGGGCTTGTGAATCGTGGAGGATGCGGCCGATCAGGGTCGACTTGCCATCATCCACACTCCCTGCAGTCACAATCCGCACAAGCTTGGTTTGAGTTTGGGTCATCAGAAATAACCCTCCCGCTTGCGACGTTCCATCGCTGCCTCATTGACCTTATCATCCATGCGGGTGGCACCACGCTCTGACAAGGTGCTGAGGCGGGTTTCAGCGATGATGGCGGCAACGTCTGCTGCATCACTTTCAATCGGGCACGTACAGGTCATATCGCCCACGGTGCGGAAGCGCACGACTCGGTTTTCAATGACTTGCCCCGCTGCTGCTGGCGTTACAGCCGTAACTGGCCGCCAGAATTCACCATCGCGAACGACAGGTCGGACATGAGCAAAATAGAGGCTGGGCAGCGCAATCTTCTCGCGCTCAATATAGGTCCAGATGTCCAGCTCGGTCCAATTGGACAGTGGGAATACACGGAAGTTCTCCCCCGCTTGAAGGCGACCATTATAAAGGTCCCAGAGTTCGGGTCGTTGAGACTTTGGGTTCCAAGCACCAAAGGCATCACGGTGACTGAACACGCGCTCCTTTGCCCGCGCCTTATCCTCGTCGCGTCTTGCGCCACCAAGCAGGAGGTCAAAGTTATGGGCTTCAATTGCTTCGAGCAAAGTGACTGCTTGAGCCGCATTCCGGCTCGCCAAGGGCGAGGCCAAGCGGACACTACCGCGCGCAATGGAGTCTTGTACATGGGCCACGACCAAGCGCTCACCAAGCCGCGTGGCGGTTTGATCGCGGAAGTCCGTGACGCCCTCAAAATTATGGCCGGTATCGATGTGCAAGAGCGGGAAAGGCAGCTTTTCCGGCCGGAAGGCCTTCAGTGCGAGATGTAACAGGACGGCGCTATCCTTGCCGCCGGAAAACAAAAGCGCCGGGTTGCGGCTTTGGGCGGCGGCTTCGCGCAATATGTAGATGGCCTCAGATTCGAGGCGGTCGAGGTGGAGGAGACCGCTAAAGAAGGTCATGCGATTTTTCCTTATTAAGATTGTTCTGGTGCAAGCCGCACTCCTTGGTGTCAGCATTTTCCCACCACCAGCGACCGTCGCGCGCATGCTCATCAGGCCGAATGGAACGCGTGCAGGGGTCGCAACCGATGGACACATAACCGCGTGCATGGAGTGGATTGAGGGGGACTTGAAACTGCTCGGCATAGGCCAAAATGTCGGCCCAATTCCAAGCGGCCAGCGGATTATGTTTGATCAGATCGTGGGTCGTATCCTGCTCGCGCTCTTCTAATTGATCTCGTGTCAGGGCTTGCTCTCGTCTCTGCCCGGTAATCCAAGCATCATAGCCCCTCAGTGCACGCCCCAAAGGCTCAAGCTTGCGGACCCCACAACAGGCTTTCCGCGCTTCCAAGCTTTCGTAGAAACCATTGAGGCCAAAGGCCGACACAAAATCAGCCAGCGCGGTCGCTTCAGGTTCGAATTGGTGGATTATCAAGCCATAGCGGGTCTCGGTCTTCTCAATCATGGCGACCGTGTCTGGATGAAGCCGGCCCGTCTGAAGTGTGAAAACTTCAATTCTAAGCCCCAGTCGGGCAATCATATCGGTTAGCACCATGTCTTCGGCTGAAAGCGAGCTGGCCAACGCCACCCGGCCCTGCCCACTGATGGCACGAAGACTGGCCTCCAGCCGCGACGTGAGCTTGATCAGCTGCTCTGGGTCGGGGGCTTGGCTGGTTGCTTTGTGTGTCTGATCGAGGAGGATCATCGTCGGAATCTTTCTGGAAACTTCGGCAGAAAATCGAAACTTGCAGAGCTGACTTAGGCAGAGCGCGCGCTTTAAACGACCGATGGAAGCTGCAGGCTGCCATTAGCAAACCTATCAAACCCCCTCGAAACCCCTTGTTTTGCGGCATCTATCAGGTCTTCTAATAGACACCTTAAGCGGATCGGCATTGTTCGCGCGCGGGGGAGCCCAGATATAGTCCTCAGATAAAGGGCCCTGAATGTATATTTATAATGCCATCGACCAAAGCATCGTAGATGCGCGGGTAAAGCAGTTCGCCGACCAGACCGAACGCTATTTAAGCGGCCGGATCTCGGAAGACGAGTTTAAGCCTCTGCGCTTGCAGAATGGTGTCTATGTTGAGCGTCACTCGCCTTTGCTGCGGGTCGCGATCCCCTATGGCCTATTATCTTCGCGCCAATTGCGCATGCTGGCTCACATTGGGCGCAAGTATGACCGGGATTTCGGGCATTTCACCACGCGCCAGAACATCCAATTTAATTGGGTGAAGCTTGAGCAAGTCCATGAAATTTTGGCCGATTTGGCCAGCGTGCAGATGCACGCTATCCAAACAAGCGGCAGCTGCATTCGCAATGTCACGACCGACCATTTGGCCGGTGTCGCCCATGATGAGCGTGTGGACCCACGTCCTTTAGCGGAGCTAATGCGTCAGTGGTCGACGCTCAATCCTGAGTTTGCCTTCCTGCCGCGGAAATTCAAGGTCGCTTACAATGGCGCGGCTGAAGACCGGGCGGCGAGTGAAGTTCATGACCTCGCCTTTGATGTCTACCGCGATGAAGCTGGTGAAGTTCGTTTGACCGTTAAGGTTGGGGGTGGCCAAGGCCGGACGCCACGCGTGGCCCCCGTGATCAAGAACGGCCTGCACTGGCGCGACATGCTTTCCTATACTGAAGCTGTTTTGCGTACCTATAATCGTTGGGGCCGGCGCGACAATATCTATAAGGCGCGCATCAAAATCCTCGTTGATGCTCTAGGCGCTGAACGCTTTGGCGAAGAAGTTGAGCAAGAATTTGCTCATGTTCAGGGCGGACCCGCGACCTTGGCGGCTTCAGAGCTCGAGCGCATGACCGCTTTCTTTGGCGCACCTGCTTATCATGGTGCAGCGTCGGGTGATCCGGATGAAGCCCGCCATCGCTTATCTGATCCTCGTTTCAATGCCTGGGTGAAGCGCAATGTCGCCAAGCATAAGCGCGATAATTATGGTGCCGTCACCATCAGCCTAAAGCCCCTCGGTATTGCACCAGGTGATGCCACCAGCGATCAGATGGATGCAATTGCCGATTTGGCTGACCGGTTCTCCTTTGGGCAAATCCGTGTTTCCCATCACCAGAATTTGGTCTTGGCCGATGTGGCACGTTCCGAACTGTGGGCGCTCTACCAAGCGCTGGAAAAACTCGGTCTGTCAGAGCCTAATGTTGGCCTTGCGACCGACATCATCTGCTGCCCCGGCGGTGATTATTGTGCTTTGGCGAACGCTAAGTCCATCCCGGTCGCCGCTGCTGTACAAGAAACCCTTGCCGCCAAGGCGCAAGACATTGGCACTCTGGCGATCAAAATGTCGGGCTGTATCAACGCCTGCGGCCACCACCATGTCGGCCATATTGGTATTCTGGGCGTCGATAAGAAGGATGAGGAATGGTACCAAATCCTGATCGGCGGTCGCACCGATACCAAAACCGCGCTCGGCCAAATTGTTGGCAAAGCCATCCCGCGCGAAGCGGTCGCACCGACAATCGAACGCATGACCGACTTTTATCTCGCGAACCGCAACAGTGGTGAGTTGTTTATCGATGCCGTTGAACGCCTCGGCAAGGCAGCCTTTCATGATGCCGCTTTCCAAGCCGACACCACTCAAACTTCCCCCTCCCCCCAAATTCAGGAAGCAAACTGATGAGCACTTTGTTGAAACTTTTCGCGTCGGGTGACGTGGTGACGCTTGTTTTACCAGAAGGCGCGTTCCGCGCAGCGCCAGCCCCAAATCCACTGCCGAATATGGAATTGATTAATCAGGGCCAAGGCGATGTGCGCAGCCTCATTCGCCCAAACGTCAAACAACCAGAAGCGCCCAGCGTTTCGGCTTGGGAGCACGGCACTTTACTCACTCTGCCTGAATGGTTGGCGCGCGATGGCGCAACTTCTGACGCACCTGTTGGGATCGTGCTGATGCCAACCGATGACCCACTGGCTTTGGCGGGGCACTTGGATGGTGTGGCCGTGATCGCGGTTGAGTTTGCCAAGTTTAGCGATGGGCGCGGCTATTCGATCGCCACCCTCTTGCGCTCGCGCTTGGCCTTTAAGGGCGAAATCCGCGCCGTCGGCGATGTTTTGATCGACCAGCTGTTTGCTATGGCTCGCTGCGGCATCGATAGCTTTGCCTTGCGTGGCGACCAAGATGTGGAAGCTGCTAAGCGCGCCTTTGAAACCTTCCCCGCCGTCTATCAATGGGCTGCGGATGAGCGCGACTTTGTCTTGGCCACACAGGCAAGTCTCGAAAGAGCGGCTGCCTAATGGGTCACGTCTATTTGGTTGGGGCGGGGCCAGGTGCTGCGGACCTGTTGACGGTGCGTGCGCTTCGATTGATCGAGCGTGCCGATGTCATCCTCTATGATGCCTTAGTGACCGACGAAATTTTAGCGCTCGCCCCTCAGGCAAAGAAAGTACCAGTCGGCAAGCGCGGCGGCCGTGTCTCGATGGATCAAGCGCTGATCAATCGTCTATTGGTGTCAACAGCAACTAAGCATGACTTGGTGGTTCGTCTTAAAGGTGGCGACCCCATGCTGTTTGGCCGCGCCCATGAAGAAATAGAGGCCTGTGTGCAAGCCGGTATCCCCATCTCGGTCGTGCCCGGGATCACTGCCGCCTTCGGTGCCGCATCGGCTTTATCAACATCCCTCACCCAACGCGGCCTTTCGCGCTCGGTGACTTTTGTGACGCCGACGGTTGCTCGCGGTAGCCAAGCTTCGCCTGCGTGGGCCAAAGCCGTTGCGGCGGCCGATACGTCTGTCATTTATATGGGTCGCGGTGATGCGGTTTGGATCCGCGACTGCCTGTTGGACTTTGGCATGCCCGCCAATTTACCGGTTGTGTTGGCCGAGGATGTCTCGCGCGCCTCAAGCTTTAATGTCAAAGGCCCTTTGGCCGACTTGCCAGACTTGGCTCTACAACTTGGCTCTGGACCCGTCTTGATGATGATCGGGGAAGTGTTTGCGGAGGCCAAGGTCGCGCTTGATTTGTTTAATGCAAGGCCTGCCAGTATTGACATGGTGGCATCGACTAAGGCTGGCTAGCAACAATGCGGACCTAGGCTATCTGCGTCGTCAGCCCTCGATCCTGTAGAATGCTAACCATGTACAGCTCTTCGAGGCTTTGTTGGAGGGGCGAGAAGCCATCGCCGGGGTTAGTCTCTGACAAAACGTGCAATACCGTCTCCCCTGCAAACAGACGGGTGGCAATCACGCGATGTTGGGATTGATACTCACCTACTTGGCTCCGGCTAACCACTTTGCGCCATACTTGACCATCCAATCTCCCGATCAGTTCTGACGTGTTGCCCTGCAAGACAATGCGGCCGCCTGCCATGATCGCCATATTAGGGCAGAGATCGGAGACATCTTCGACAATATGGGTGGACAGGATGATAGCAGCCTCATCACTTAGGCTTGCTAGGAGATTGAGAAAGCGCGCGCGCTCCTCCGGATCCAGACCGGCGGTCGGCTCATCCACGATGAGAAGTTTAGGGTTGCCAAGCAGGGCTTGGGCAATCCCAAAGCGTTGCCGCATGCCTCCAGAAAAGCTGGCAACGGCCTTCTTGCGCACGGCCCAAAGATTGACTTGGTTTAGCAGCCCCTCGATCATCTCTTTGCGCTCTTGGGGTTTGGAAAAGCCTTTCAAGCGCGCAAAATGATCCAGCAAGTGAAGTGCACTGACGCGCGGATAGACACCGAATTCCTGTGGCAGATAGCCGAGCTGGGCGCGCAATTGCGCGGGATGTCTAATGACATCAATCTCGCCAAACTGAATGGACCCCTGTGTTGGCGTCTGCAAAGTCGCAATCGAGCGCATCAAGGTGGACTTACCCGCACCATTTGGCCCCAAAAGACCAAACATACCCTTGGGGATCGTCAAG
>JBEAVQ010000179.1:0-2830 GCA_041160865.1 Pseudomonadota bacterium
ATTGGAGAGGTCATATTAAAGGATCCTTTAATACGGCTGATCTAAATTAAAAAATTCTTTAATTTGAACTGAGTAGAAATCATCGATTCCTATCATTTCAGAACTTTCCAAAAGCCGCCCTTTGACGGACCAATTCGTTCAAGTCGACCGTCAGCGCGCAAGGATTGAATGGCACGCTCGATGGTTCTCTCCGATAACTCAAGGGTGATTGCAAGCTCAGATACCGTTAAGCGCGAGTCCTGCTTGACAAGACCCAAAATCTCCAATGTCGCTTTGCCCGACATTTTCCCCGACACGGTCTCCAATGCCCAGTCCATCGTCATTAACGACTGGGCAACGGGAACACGCAGCGCGCCAGGATTGCGAAATTCAAAGCCTGAAGGCCTCTTAATGACCCGCACCGAAGCCCGATCTGAATAGTCGGCATGGACCAAAGTGTTGACCAAGGCCTCCCGCAGCGCTTGATGAATAGGCGTGTCGTCTACACGCTTGTCGCCCTGCAGATGAAATGGCACCTTTAAGTCGGCCGTCAATTTGCGAATGACCTTTCTATAAAAGTCGAATAAATTACCCGACCAAGTGTCGTCTGGCACCACCCGATCTAGCCACCGAACTGAAGTGTCGGGTTCATCGGGTTGATCTTGGTAATCCACAAAATACAGTGGGGCACAGGTCATGATGGCTGGCCATTGACCAAACATCAGTAAACCAGCCAATGTGAATCCGTTTTCTTTGGTTTCTCGGTCTTCTCGCCAGGCGCCTAGTAAATGCAGAAACTCGGTGTCTTCCGCTCCCAGCCAAGGGTGCCCAGACTTGTAACTTGCAAACTGATTTCGGTAAGCATGCAAACTCTCTAGGTCAATGTCATTCAAGCCATATCGGTTACAGATGCGTAGAGGCATGGCAGCAAACTTTTCTTGGCCTCCTCTGACACCACGAGCCTCACCCGCATGGGCTGACAGTTCATCGACGTTGGACACCATTTGGCCAAGTCGTAAAGCGCGAGAAGCTGCTGTTCTGTAACGGGTTTTGACAACCACTTGCTATGGGATCGGCCTTCGGAAAAAAGTGCCTCAACAGATGAATTAGTGGTTGTCATAAGGGAAAACACTCTCAATTTTTATCGATAATTACTTACTATACACATTTAATCGCTGATTTACTCGCTCCGCAAATTGTGTAATTAGAGCCAAGTCAACCAGCAGCAAGATGATGTTTAAGATCCAATCCAGTAAGGTTTATCCATGAGATTAGTCAGTTTCAGCGCATCAGGCCAAGCCGGGTGGGGTGTTTTGTTGGGGTCGAAAGTTGTGCCCAGCCAACAACTGGATAAAGATTTGCCCCAGTCCTTGCAGGCTTTGATTTCTGGTGGGGACGAATGGCCCAAGCTGATGAAGGTGCTTGCAGAACGGGCCTCAAGCTTGCCAGGGCTGCCGATATCCGAGGTGGAACTGATGCCCTGCGTCCCCAGGCCCGGTAAGATCATCTGCCTGGGAGTGAACTACGTGGACCATGCCAAAGAAGGCGGTAACCAGATTGGTGACTATCCCTCTATATTCATGCGCTGTGCGACGTCGTTGCTCGCCCACGGTGCTCCACTTCAAGTGCCCACAATCTCCAACAAACTGGATTTCGAGGCCGAATTGGCCGTGGTCATTGGGCGCACCACCCGTTTCGTCTCAGAGAGCGATGCGTTGAATGCGGTTTTTGGTTATGCATGTTTCAACGATGCCACACTGCGCGACTATCAGCGCAAGACCTCGCAATGGACGATTGGCAAGAACTTTGACTGCACCGGCGCGTTTGGCCCCTGTCTGGTCACGCCCGATGAATTGCCTGCTGGGTGCGTCGGCCTTCAAATTCAATCACGCCTAAACGGTCAAGTGATGCAAAGCGCAAACACTGCGGACATGGCCTTTGGAGTGGCCCGCACCATCGCTTTGTTATCGGAGTCACTCACACTGGAGCCCGGAGATGTCTTAGTCATGGGTACACCGGGTGGCGTAGGTTATGCCCGCACACCCCCCGTTTGGATGAAGGCTGGAGACACCATCGAAATTGAGATCGAGGGCATTGGCACACTATCAAATAAAGTGACGGCGTGAGATCTCATCATGATCAATATCGACACAACCAACATCACCGAGATCGCAGCAAATAGCTTTGCAGCGCTTCCTGACGAGCGGCAACAAGTGCTGGTAAAAAAGCTGGTAATTGCCCTTCATGGCTATGCCAAGGATGTGAGGCTTACCCATGACGAATGGCGCGGCGCCTTATCTTTTCTGCATAGCTGCGCCAAAATCACGACCGATTCGCGCAGCGAGTTCTCACTGCTGTCTGATGTTCTCGGTATTTCCAGCCTTGTTGATCTACTGGCATCGACGACCGACGCAACCCCTGGAAGCGTATTAGGGCCTTTTCATACGGTTGGTTCCCCATGGCTCGATAACCCTGCGAATTTGATCGGCGCCAATGTCGGTGAGCCAGTGCTGCTTCGAGGCCGCGTGTGCGATACAAAAGGAATTGCATTGCCCCAAGCGAGTCTGGACCTGTGGCAAAACGCTGCTAACGGACTCTACTGGCAAACTGATTCGGCACAACCCACGGACAACTTGCGTTGCCAATTGCGGGTGGACAATGAAGGTTATTTTGAAATTGCGACGATACAACCCATGCCCTACCAAATACCCACCGACGGGCCTGTATGGCATTCGTTGGTCTCGCCCGCGCAAAGGAGTTCTTGGCGCGCCGCACACTTTCACATGATCGTGTCCGCACCGGGTTACCGGACGCTGGTCACCGAGCTGTTCGAAGCCGATGACCCCTATCT
>JBEAVQ010000180.1:0-2808 GCA_041160865.1 Pseudomonadota bacterium
GGCCTTCCCGCTGATCACCTTGAAGACCATGCCGCATATATTGATGGATGGCTCAAAGCTCTTGGCGATAATCCATCGTCTTTCCTGACTGCCGCGAGCAAAGCGCAAGCTGCGGCTGATTGGGTTTTGAAGGAGATGGGGGTGGAATAAAGCATTTGTATAAGCACCAAAAAAGCAGATGCTTCAGAGGTCCAATTTCGGCAATAGTTGGGCCGCGAGTAGAAGGTCTGCTTTCGGATCGGTTAGTGCGCAAAGCGGAACTTCAGCAAGCTAAAACGTTGCAAACATTCGGTTACGACGGGATCATTGGCGAAACTTACGATTAGAATAAGCCATGAGCGGATAGGTGCGTTTTGGCTTAATTTCACATGTTATCACAATTTCGCCATTTGATTGAGGAAGGCGAATGCATGCCGACGTCGGCAATGCCATGGCGATAGATTAGAAGCGATTGAATCATCCGCTTATTGGCCAAATCGATGATGGCCCCCTAACTCGCAGTGCCTACCTGAGCGCCAACTGACTGACCGAACTCAGACGTTGAAAAGCTAGGATGCGGCATAAGAGCGCGCCGTGCGCTAGATTGCCCAGAGGCGACAGTCTTGGGCAAATCTAGGGATTAGGGAGCCGCCATAGCTTGGCGTGCAAATGCCATATCTTTGGAGATTTTCATGCCGCGGAATACGCACGATACCATACAGAAAAGTACTGTCGCCGAACGCTTCGACGTAATTATCATCGGCGCGGGCATTTCCGGGATTGGCAGTGCATCTTTGTTACGCAAACACTGCCCTGACCTGAGCTTTGCGATCCTAGAATCAATGGACTCGTTCGGCGGAACGTGGCTTATTCACAAGTATCCTGGGGCGCGTTCGGACAGCGATCTTTTTACCTTCGGGTATGGCTTCAAGCCTTGGAAGGGCGAGCCCATTGCCAACCGTCAGCAGATACTAGACTATCTTAGTGAAGCTATCGACGATGCAAATCTGGCACCTCATATTCGCTATAGCCACGAGGTGCAATCGGCTGATTGGTCTAGTGAAAGCGCGACCTGGACTCTCACGGTTGCCCACAAGGGGGACGACACGCTAGTGAAGCTCGGGGCTCGTTTTCTTTGGATGTGTCAGGGCTATTATCGCCACTCCGAGGGATATACACCCGCTTGGCCCGGTCTTGATCGGTTTGGGGGGCAGATCATACATCCCCAAGACTGGCCAGAAGGCATTGACCTCTCCAGCAAGAACGTGGCGGTGATCGGTTCTGGTGCAACTGCTGCCACGCTGGTTCCTGCCCTGGCGGAACAGTGCCGTCATGTCACGATGCTCCAGCGCACGCCTACCTACTTTGCTGCGGGCCGAAACGCCGATACCCTCGCCGACGAGTTACGGCGTCTAGATGTGGAAGCCGCTTGGATTCACGAAATCATGCGCCGCAAGGTGGTGCGGGACCGGGCCGAGTTGCTTGAACGGGCGAAAGCTGCACCAGACAAGCTCAAAGAACTGCTTATCAGCGGGGTGAAGGCCTATCTGCCAGAGGGATTTGACGTCGAGCAGCATTTTACTCCACCTTATAAACCCTTGCAACAGCGCGTCGCATTCGTGCCTGACGGAGATTTGTTCAAGGCTGTCGCTTCTGGGAAGGCATCAGTAGTTACCGACAACATTATCTCGTTTGACGAAGCAGGCATTCAATTTAAATCAGGGCGACGTATCGACTGTGATGTCGTGATTACCGCCACGGGCTTCGAAATGGCAGTTATGGGCGGCATCCCGTTCACGGTCGACGGGGAGCCAGTTAATTTCGCTGAGACTGTCACATACCGTGGCATGATGTTCACCGGAGTGCCGAACATGGCTTGGATCTATGGTTATGGGCACTACAGCTGGACCTTGCGGGCCGATCTCATCGGGCAGTTCGTTTGCCGCTTGCTACTCCATCTGCAGCAGACCGGCGCACGAAGCGTCGTGCCCGTTTTGCGCCCTGAAGATAAGGACATGGAGCTGAGACCTTGGGCGGATACGGACTATCTCAACCCCGGCTATCTTCTGCGAAGTCTGGATCGTTTGCCCCGCAGCGGAGACCAGCCCGAATGGCAGCACAGCCAGGATTATTTGTATGAGTGCGAGGCTATTCCCTCCGTTGATTTAACCGACGCAGTTTTTTCTTACAGCAACTGATCGCAAACCGGCGTCCCCGCAGAAGAAGGAGTTTATGAAATGAAAAGCATGATGGGCGGCGTTGCCGTTGTTACTGGTGGCGGTTCGGGTCTAGGCAGGGCCATGGCCCAAGATGCTGCACGCAGGGGCATGAAAGTGGTTATCGCCGATGTGCAGGCAGAAGCCATGAATGATGTTGTGGACGAACTGCAGCGCTCAGGCGCAGAAGCGATCGGTGTGTTGACAGATGTGACCAGTGGCGAGTCTGTCGAAGCGCTGGCCCGTGCGACTGAAATGAAGTTCGGGCCGGTCAATTTGGTCTTTAACAACGCTGGAGTCGCACTTGCTGGTCCCATTTGGGAGAGCACCGAAAAGGACTTGAAATGGATGTTGGCCGTAAATGTCGAAGGTGTAGCAAATGGCGTCAGGAGCTTTACGCCTCGGATGCTGGCGGCGGCGGCTGCAGATAGGTTACATTGTCTTTGGTGCTCATACTGAAGGTCGGTGGCTGCATTACAGTGTCTTGAGGGTAGACCCTCCCAATCTCGGTGAAAAGTATTTCCACATGCTTGGGGGGTCATCCTCTACTAATCTGGCACATCGGAGCGGGACAAAAGGTCTCATGTGTGGCACTAGAGGGCCATTTCCGCCG
>JBEAVQ010000097.1:0-10720 GCA_041160865.1 Pseudomonadota bacterium
CTCGGCATAGCCAATGGCGATCTTGCCTGTGAGAAACTTGTCGCTCCCATTAAATACGGGAATGCCGTCAAGATTTGTTGTCCGACCACCCGCGGCAAGTTGTTCAAGCAATCGCCCTGTCTGCGGCCTGATACGTGTTTCGACCACTGTGTTGAAACTAAGAAGGGGTTGGGTGCCTGCTAACGGGTTTTGGGCAACGCTAACTGGAGCACTGAGCTGGGGAGGCACAGCTTGACCAGGTGCCACCGAAGGAAGTGCTGCGATGGCCAAAGCAATCGTTGCGAGCGAAGGTAAGCTGACAGGTTTCAAGGTGTCGTCTCCAATATTTGGCCGTTCTGAGGTCTGCTATCAGCGCTAAAGGTGATCTCTACGCTGCGCTTGGGCGCACAACTGAAAGGATGGAATTCACATGAGCTGATCGTCTGAGACTCTTACAAATCGCCGTAATCATGCCATAGACACCGTTGTCATAACTGCTAAGATGCGTCAATAGCTAAAGAATTGGACGCATCGAAACCTAGTCCGCGGCCTTTTGAGGGGGTGATTATGCACAAGCTTAAGCGAAGCACATTTCTCATCTTCTTGCTGCTTTGGCCCTCCGTAATTTCGGCAGCCGCCACAAATGTTGAACCTTTTGGCTTAACGTCCAAAGGTGAAAGCGTATCGCAAATCACCTTGACCAATGATCGCGATATGCGTGTCGCCTTGATCAGCTACGGCGCGACACTCACAACAGTTGAGTTTGCCGATCGAAGTGGCAAAGTTCACAATGTGGTCCTTAGCTTGCCCGACATGGCCTCTTATGAGCGGACGCAACGACGGTGGGGCGGCATTATTGGTCGGTACGCGGGGCGAATCGCTGGCGCTCAGTTTCAGCTGGATGGAGTGACGCATCGACTTGAGCCGGGTCGTAATGGTGTCACGTTGCATGGCGGCAACAATGGTTATGACAAGCGCGTCTGGGCGTTTCGCACGCACGCCGATGCGCGCTCCGTTGCAGCCATCTTTACTTTGCTGAGCCCCGTTGGCGACCAAGGGTTTCCCGGTGCCTTGCGGCTCGAAGTCACTTATCGGCTGATGCGCAAAGCCAATGAGCTACGCTTAGAATACCGGGCCACCACGTCTGCCCCAACTGTCGTCAATTTCACCAATCACGCCTTCTTCAATTTAGCCGGGGCTGGCACTGGAACGATCGCAAACCATAACCTAACGATCGTGGCTGATCACTATGCGCCAACAGACGCAATTAAGATTCCAACCGGGGAATTATTGCCTGTTGTTGGTACCCCACTCGATTTTAGACAGCCGCAACGGGTTGGCCAGGCGATGGACAACAATCATCCGCTGTTGGCTGCTTCAAAAGGCTTTGATCACTCATACTCCTTTCGCCGGCCTGCTAGTGTCCGCCCACAACCCGTCGCAATTCTACATGACCCAGTAAGTGGGCGCAGGATGACCATTGCGACGACAGAGCCTGGCCTACAATTCAATACGGGTAACGGTTTTGATGGTACTGAAGTGGGTAGCGAAGGGGTGGCTTATCCGATCTATTCCGGCCTCGCGCTTGAAACCCAGCACTTGCCCAACAGCCCCAATCAACCTATTTTCCCAAGTACGCGCTTAAATCCTGAAAAGCCTTTCTATTCAATGACAACCTATCGTTTTTCAATCCGCTAAGTCGAAGTCAGCAGAGGGTTTTCTGATGCCTGAAGCAGGAATCGCTGACCTTTCTTTGCCCACCCTTAACCTACAAAAAGTGCCTGAATTATAGGAGCCTTGGCGCGTAGACAGCTAAAAGACTACCGGTGTCAAAATCTGCTTGACACCGGTAACATTATGGCGGATTGTTTGAGGAGATACAAAGTCGATCAGCGCAAGCTGATAAAGACGATCAAAGAAAATGGGGGCGAAATTGTCATGAAGCGCAGGTCATTGAGTTGGGTATTGTCTGGCAGTGCCGCATGTGTGGCTGTCACGCTCTTTGCTCCATCAGTCAGTTTCGCTCAAGCCGCTTCAAGTGCTGCCCCTCCCAAAGAGACCGAGCTGATCGTGGTGACGGGCATCCGCCGTGCACTTGAGCAAGCAGTGGAGCTGAAGCGTAATGCCGACCAAGTTTCAGATGTCATCACTGCTGAAGATGTTGGTAAATTGCCAGATGCCAACGTGGCAGAGGCCTTGCAACGGATAACAGGCGTCCAAATCACGCGCGTCTTTGGCGAAGGACAATCGGTTTCCATTCGTGGCCTTCAACAAGTTCGTGTTGAGGTTGATGGTCGCACGTTGCTAGGCTTCTCTGCCCGAGTATCGCCCCCTGAAAATGACAATTTGGGTCGCTCATCTGGCTTGGACTCAGTTCCTTCGAGCTTGTTTGGCAAGTTGACTGTCAACAAATCACCGTTGGCAAGCCAAGCTGAAGGCGGACTAGGCGGTACGGTCAACCTCAACACGCCAAAGCCTTTTAGTTTCCGAAAGCCAACCGTTTCTATCCGCGCACAAGGCACCTATTCCGAAGGTGCGGACAAGACTGAACCCGGCGTTACGGCTCTTTTCACAACAACTTTTGCGGATCGCCGAATTGGCCTTTTAGTCTCTGCCGAATACCAAAAGCGTTCGTCGAACTTGCAATTGTTTGAACGGAACAATTTTTTTAATGCCCTCAACGGCGGCACGACCACAGTTCTTGTTCCCCGCCTCCTGCAATATGAGAATACCGACATTGATCGCTCCCGGTTTGGCGTCAATGCATCCATGCAATTCCAAGTTACGCCAAACTTCCTGATTACCGCTGATGCTCTCTATTCGGAACAACGCGCAGACCGCACAAATCAATTCCTGGCTTTCAATCTATCTACAAGTGCAACCGCCGCTGTTGTCACAAATCCGACTGTTGATGATAGGGGATTTGTTGTCGCGGGCTCGGCTTTGGGCAATATCCGTACAGGGTCGCAAAACCGCGAAGATCCAACGACTAGCACTTTGTTTGGTTTGAACGGCAAATATGATGATGGCAGGTGGTCGCTGGAAGGTGACGTTTACTTTAGCCAAGGGACCTTGCGCCAAAAGATTGAAGTGATCACGCTGCAAACGCCCAACAATGCGGTCCGCGGGACGTTCGACTATCGCGGTGGCGTCAATGCTCCTGGTTTAACGCTGGCAACGCCAACCGGGGCGGTGTTTGATCCAACCTTGGTTTCAAACTATCCTGTTGGAACTCGAACCGATCTGTTGACATATCGGGCCAATTTGTTGCCTGCAACGATGGAGGAAACAACAGGCCGCTTTGATGTCGGCTACTTGGTACGCAATGGCGTTAAGGTCAGCGCAGGCGT
The DNA here is from genome assembly GCA_041160865.1 of Pseudomonadota bacterium. Lineage (GTDB taxonomy): Bacteria > Pseudomonadota > Alphaproteobacteria > Caulobacterales > Aquidulcibacteraceae > Aquidulcibacter. The sequence goes on from JBEAVQ010000097.1 coordinate 3,330, forward strand.
TCGTTATGTCAATTTGACTGCTGTTTCTGAAGCGTTCCGTAGCCGCGCAAACGGTACCGAAGCACAATTGACGCCATTCTATACGACCGGAAGCGATGCATTCTTGAACCGGATTGGCGGCAACTTCCCGCGTCGGTTTCTGACGGCGACACCTGATGCCGCCTTTGTTATCGAGCGCTCTCTCATCGGGGAGCCAAGCCTGGAAGCAGGCGCTCCTGCCGGAACGTATCGGCGCAATGCGGCGCGCGACTACGACCTAACTGAGGAAACACTGTCAGGCTATCTCATGCTGGCCGTGGAAACCGAGCTGTTTGACCGCCCGGCAAAGTTTAACGCTGGTGTGCGTGTTTCGAACACTGACTTCGTGGTCGATACGTTCTCGCAAGCGGGCAATAACGCACCTTTGGTCCCCCGTACAGATGTCAACAGCTATACGAACGTATTGCCGACGGCGAACCTTGTCGTGAATGTAACTGATAACTTTTTAGTGCGTTTCTCGCTCTCCGAGACAATGCAACGTGCTGGTTTGGCAGAATTAGCGCCATCAACATTTGTTGACGCGACCAACCGTACCTCATCGGGCGGCAATGCTTCACTTAAGCCGCCGACATCCAGCAATGCCGATATTTCGTTCGAATATTATACTGGCAAATCATCTTTGATTTCAGGTGCCATATTCACAAAAAGTGTCCGCGACTTTATCGCGACGACAACAACCGAGGAGATTATTCCAGGCTTCACAAGCTTAGGCCCAATACGCGTAACACGTCCTTCAAACGTAGATTCCGCGGAAGTGAAGGGCTTTGAAATTGGCACCCAGCAATTCTTCGACAAATTGCCAGCCCCGTTTGATGGCTTGGGTGTCATCGCCAACTATACCTACTCAGACAGCAGCGCCAGCAACGGCTTCCCCTTAGTGGCGGTGTCAAAGCATAGCTACAATCTGGTCGGTCTTTACGAAAAAGGGCGGTTTTCCGCACGCGTGGCTTATAATTGGCGCGATGACGCTGTGTTTGAATTCACACAAGGCCGGCCTGACGTTATCTTGGCACGCAGCCAATTAGACGCTCAGTTTAGCTTTGATCTGAACAGCAAGATTGCACTATCCTTCCAAGCCCAAAACCTGATCCCTGAGGATGCTGCGACTGTTGAAGTCAGCAATTTCAACGAAACAGCTATCAATAGTTACGCGCTATCTGAGACGCGTTATACATTTGGTATTCGGGCTAAATTTTAGTTTGGCGCTTATTGAAAGGCCTGCTCAGCCTAGCTGGGCAGGCTTTTTTCTTGGCGTGCAGCCACTGAAGAGGCGGTTCGCTCATGCAAAACAGCCAAATCTATAGACGGCACGTTCTGGTTCTGTGCGCTTCGCTGCTGGCTTGCCTGACCCGGCCAGCTTCTGCAGCAGGCAAATTTGACGTTAGCCTTGATCGCGTCCGGTCGTTACGAAATGGCCGTATTCACCTTGCTGCGCAGCCCCAAACCATTACAAGTTTTGTTAGCCCGACCAGCCCTGGCGGCGTGCATGATTATTATTCCCAAGGTGATTATTGGTGGCCTGATCCAGCAAATCCCGCAGCCCCCTATATAAGGCGCGACGGGATATCAAACCCAAATCGCTTTGATGCGCATCGCCAAGCGCTGATCCGGCTTTCCATCATCGTGCCCGCCTTGGTTGCCGCATTTCGTGTAAACCGCGACGTACGGTTTGCCATTGCGGCACAACGGCATTTGGATGCTTGGTTTGTAACCCCCGCGACCCGAATGGCTCCTCATCTCGATTACGCCCAGGCAATCACAAATGTGAATACTGGGCGCGGTGTTGGCCTTATTGATACGCTCCATCTTGTAGAAGTCGCCCGGGCCATCACTGTTTTAGAGCCTCACTTTCCGTTACAAAATCGTGGCGCGATCAATGATTGGTTTGGTCAGTTCACGCGCTGGATGAAGACCTCAGCCAATGGCATTGAAGAACGTGATAGTGTCAATAATCATGCCAGTTGTTACGTGTTGCAATTGGTCGCTTTTGCCGCACTCAACGATGATCATGAAACGCGCGCATGGTGTGTCGATCGGTTCAAGACGGCGTTGATTCCCAAGCAAATTGCGCCCGACGGAAAACAGCCCTTAGAAATGGCGCGAACCAAACCCTATGGTTATTGTCTATTTAACTTAGAGGTTTTGGCGGCTTTAGCGCATGTTTTGTCGACGCCTAGTGATGATCTTTGGAGGCATAAAACGCCCCAGAGTGGCTCGGTCGCAGACGCTTTTTTCTTCATGTTGCCCTACATTCTCGACAAAGCGAGCTGGTCGTTTGGCCGCGATGTGGAATATTGGAACGATTGGCCTGTGCGTCAATCAAGCCTTTTGTTTGCGGGTAGGGCGCTCAATGAGCCAAAAGCAATCGCGCTTTGGCGGCGCTTAAACCCGGACCCAGTAACTCCCGAAGTCATTCGGAATTTTCCAATCCGTCAACCAAGGCTTTGGCTTTAGGTAGGACTGCACTTTGGTGACCGCAACGATAAGTCCGGTCCACATCGAACAATGAAAGAAGTGACTTTGCACAAACGCACACATTACTTCGAGGTAGTTCCAGTCGCACTATCTCTTAGCGCGCTCTTCTTTGCGAATTCCGCCAGCGCTCAAACCCTTCCAAAGGCCTTTGTTGCAAGCGCGGGACAAAGCCGGTGTGCAAGCAGCGAAGGCTACAGCGCTTCGTTTCAGGGCAGGAGGACCTTCATTTGGCGGCCAGAATGGCTCAACCAAGTCAAAGGCGACGCCAGCGCCAGCGCACAGGAAAGGCGCAGGGGTCTCATTACACAGGCTCTCCGTGCTTTAGACCAGACACCATTGAGTGTCGTCGACAAAACAAAGTCGGCTTTAAGCGGGGACAAGCACGATTATTACTCTATGGGTCCGTACTGGTGGCCAGACCCCTCTAAGCCTAATGGCGAACCCTATATTCGCCGTGACGGCGTTGTTAATCCAGAGCGCAATGGCGAGGGCTTTGATGCTGATCGGCTCAGTAGGTTATCTGACAATGTCTCTAATTTGGCACTCGCGCACTTCTACACAGGCGACCTACGCTACGCTCAAAAAGCGGCCCAATTGATCAGAGTTTGGTTCTTGGATGCCGATACCAAAATGAACCCCAATCTGAGCTATGCTCAGGCCATTCCTGGCGTAACGGCTGGGCGCGCAGAGGGAATTATTGATGGCCATCGCTTCATCCCAGTTATCGAGAGCATTGGTCTTCTAGCGCCGAGTGCAGTGTTGAGTCAGACCGAAATGCGCGATCTTGAACGCTGGTTTGGGGACTTGGCGTTATGGATGGCAACCAGTCCGACTGGCCAAGAAGAGCGGGCCAAGTCCAATAATCACGGGATTTTCTACGATCTACTCATAGCCCAATTCTCGCTCTTCGCGCGCCAACCCCAAATAGCGACGCAAGTCATTAGTAGCTTTCCAGAAACCCGCATGTCTCGCCAATTTAGTGCAGATGGGAGCCTGCCAGAAGAGCTAACTAGGACACGTTCTTGGCATTATAGTCACTGGACGTTGGGGGCCATCGGCAAACTCGCGGGCTTGGGGGAATGCGTCGGCCTTGATTTGTGGCGGACTAACTTGCCTGATGGTCGTGGTTTAGCCAGATCATTGTCGTTTATGACTAAATATGTCGCCAGAGAGAACACGTGGACCTTTCCTGAAACTGCATTTCAACCTGGCGGAAATCTCAACAGTGCACGCGAAATAGCCATGGAGACATTCTGGATTGCAGGGTGGGGTTTTAGTGACCGTAGTTACTCGGCCCTCGGCAGTTTTTATAGTAGTCAAGTAACGGGTTCGGATGTAAAATTTTGGCTGTCATCCTTTCAGAGTAACGCCCAATAAAACCCTTCCACTTAGATTTTTGGCTTCGTTGACAAAAATGGCATTTGCCTAGAGAAACACAAACACTGGCGTCCCGTCTAAGCGCACCGCAAGACGCCGCGAAGCCACGGACGATATGGCGCTATGGCGTGCAATGAAAAAAGGACGCCTTGTGTCTGACGAATTGAATGAGAACATCAGCTCTGGGATTGAGGAGATTGTTCAAGCCAAAGGGCGCGGTTCGGGCAATGTCACGATCAATGACATTGCGCGCGTCGCGAATGTCTCGAAGAAAACGGTATCGCGCGTTATCAATCAGTCACCCTTTGTAAAACCAAAGACCCGCGACCATGTGCAAGCCATTATCAAGGAATTGGGGTTTGTTCCCGATCCTCAAGCGCGGGCCTTAGCTCTTCGAAAGTCATTCCTGATTGGTTTGGTTTATGACAATCCAAGCCCTCAGTATGTCGTTAGCATGCAGCGTGGCATTTTAGACGCCTTCGAAGGTACTGATTTTCAGCTCGTTTTGCGGCCATGTGATCGAAGCGAACCTGAATATCTTGCGCGGATGGAAACTTTCATCAAACAACATAAACCGTTTGGATTGATCTTGCCGCCTTCAGTTTCAGAGGATGAAGCTATCGCCAAAGTAATGCGCGACCAAAATGTGGACTACGTGCGTATTGCCTCTGTTGAGTTAGATGACCCTGCACATTCGATACGAACAGCCGATTTTGAAGGCGGGGCACAAGCTGCACGTCATCTCACAGCCCTCGGGCATCGCCATATTGCTCATATTCATGGGCCATTATCGTTCCGGTCGACGCATGAACGGCGCAGCGGGTTCGAACATGGGTTAGCGGAGGCAGGCCTCAAGCTCAATCCTAATATGGCCGTTGAGGGTGGCTATACTTTTGATTCAGGGGTTGTGGCTGGGGCAGAGTTGCTCAGTCGTGCCACGCGCCCGACAGCGATTTTTGCCGGAAACGATGAGATGGCAACGGGCTCCTATGTTGCGTTGCGCAAAGCTGGTCTAAGCTTACCAGAAGATATGTCTGTAGTCGGGTTTGATGACACACCCATTGCAGGGCGGTTGTGGCCCGCTTTGACTACTGTGAGGCTTCCAATCCGCGAGATGGGCAAAGCAGCGGCGCAATTATTGATCGACGTCTCGCACGGAAAGAAAATAACTGAGGTCGCTATCTTTGTGCCGGAGCTTATTGTTCGAGATTCAACACAACAAATCTAATTTATATCCGCTTGTATATTTCCCATGAAATAATTATGACACCGGTTACCGAATATCCAAGTTCTGCAATCTGTACGAATTGCGACACGCCACAAGGAACCCAGAGTATGAATCTATCATCGTTTAGTCTTGAGGGTAAGGTAGCTTTAGTAACAGGCGCCAATAAAGGCCTTGGTCAAGCCATTGCTTTGGCGTTAGCGCAAGCTGGTGCCGATGTTGCGGCTGTGAGCCGTGTCCCTGCAATAGAAACGCGTGCTAAAGTCGAAAACCTGGGTCGCAAGTTTATTGGTATCGAGGCTGACCTGATAAGTGTGAAGCCTAACGATCAGATCATCGAGAAAACGATGTCGGGCTTAGGACGTTTGGACATCCTAGTGAACAATGCAGGCATCATCCGGCGCCAAGATGCTGTCGATTTCAGTGAACAAGACTGGTCTTTTTGTGCCAAGCCGCAGGTCGCCTTATGATTCAACAGGGAAGTGGCAAAATCATCAACATAGCCTCCATGCTTTCGTTCCAAGGCGGCATCCGTGTACCCTCCTATACCGCTTCCAAAAGCGGCATTGCAGGTATTACAAAATTACTAGCATGCGAATGGGCGAGCAAAGGCCTCAACATAAACGCAATCGCACCGGGCTATATGGCGACTGACAATACAGAGCAATTACGCGCGGACGCGGAGCGTTCCTCTGACATTCTCAAACGCATTCCGGCTGGTCGTTGGGGGGAACCTGCTGACATTGGCGGGACCGCTGTTTTCCTTGCATCGCGCGCGTCAGACTACCTCAATGGGGCCATAATACCCGTTGATGGTGGCTGGCTGGCGCGATAGGTAGCGCTATGTCTTCGAAGGTTGTTTGCTTTGGCGAGTGCATGATTGAGCTCTCGCGAGGCTCTGATGGAGTGGCGCGCGTCAGCTTTGGTGGTGATACGCTCAATACCGCCGTCTATCTTGGCCGTCTTGGCGTAACCACTGGCTATATGACAGCCATTGGGAGCGATCCTTGGAGCGCGGGTTTGCGCGCAGATTGGGTTCGGGAGGGCCTAGACACAAGTTACGTGACAACCCATCCTGATAAAGCACCTGGGCTTTATGCCATTAGCACAGATACTGCGGGCGAGCGAAGCTTTACCTATTGGCGCGACCAGTCTGCCGCGCGCGCTTTCTTCAAAACAGATGGTGCAAACAAGGCTCTATCCGCCGCTGCCAGAGCGCACTTGTTGTACTTGTCTGGTATAACTCTGGCCCTATTCACGTCAAACGAACGGGAACGGATTTTGAAGCTGTGTCAGACAGTCCAAGCTAATGGTGGCAAGGTTGCGTTTGACCCTAATTTCAGGCCACGGCTCTGGCCATCGAAAGAGGCGTTTCAAGATGCGATCCGGCATATTGCATCCGCTATCTCTATTGTTCTGCCCAGTTTTGATGATGAGGCCGCAGTGTGGGCTGATCAAAGTCCTGAAGAAACGGCCGCCCGTTGGTCAGCGCTTGGCGCGGCTGAAGTCGTTGTTAAAAACGGAATTGCAGGAGCACTCACAACAGGCGGCATTGTGCGTGGGACGATAGTTACTGCACCAGTTGATACAACTGGAGCTGGCGACAGTTTCAACGCTGGCTATCTTGCGGCCCGTCTGTCTGGTCACAGCACCGAGGCTGCTGCTTTAGCAGGGGCAAACTTGGCTGCGACTGTTATCCAACACCTTGGCGCTATTATCGCGCAGGCAAGCATGCCCGCGGCTTGAACGAGCTCAGTCGTCACATTCCCGCAATCGATTTTGAGCAATGCCGCGGCACGCTAGTCACTTCGACCAACGCCAGCTGACCGATGTGGCCACGTCCATATATGATATCAGCACGAACAAGAACTAGGTGACAGCTTAATGCAATCAAAGTTTGAAATAAATGACCAATGAAGCAGTAGCACAATCGTTGTTTGTTTTTGATTCAGGAGAAATAGTTGGAAATTCAGGCAGCTACCTTCCATCCAGAGCGGTCCCTAACATATCCGCTATGACACGTTCCGCATTTTAGACCAGATGACCCAGCCCCTTAAAATCCAGCCAAGGAAAATTACGGCAAAAAACTCTAACTCCAAATGGTCCAAATTTCAGGTGGCAGAGCACTTAGGAATGGCAGCTCTAGCCCCTCGTGCACCCTAAACCAGACCATCTCCTTTCGGCCAAGTTCTGCCTAAAGGCCGTCAGTTCTGGATGCGCAAGCAGTAGGCGAAGGTACTGCGTGAGCGGAGCCCGAAGGAAGACTCTCGTAAAG
>JBEAVQ010000181.1:0-2799 GCA_041160865.1 Pseudomonadota bacterium
GCCCAAGGGCGCGGCTTAAAGGCACCCACACGACGCCGCTGACGACCACGCCAGTTCTTGGCCAACAGGAAGCGGCACCTTTTGCGCAAAAGCTGCGGTATTGGGAATGAGACCTGCTAACGCGGAAACAGAAAGAAGCATGAATTTCATGGGTAGTCCCCGATCTTTGAAAAAGTTAGAGGACCGATAAATCCCAAGGTTTAAGGGGGAATTTTGAAACAAGGCATAGAAATTATGCCTGTCCCAAGGGCGTTTTTAGTCAAAGATGGATCAAATTTGGTCGAAAACTTGAACGCCGATGATCCTAAGCCGGGAAACCACGTGCGGATTTGAAGTAAATTTCTCATAAGCATAATCGCTTCTCATGCGAGTTTCTGCCAAAAAGGATCCCAATAGCTTGTGTTCTGTTCTTCAAGATACTTCCGCTTTTTGTGAAAAATCTTTTCGCGAAATGGACATTGGCCTAGCTTTCGCGCGTGATCTGCCTAGAGAAGTTCACAACGGATTTAGGCTGGGAGAAGCAGACGTGGGGAAATATAGAAACTTGGGCTTGGTTGGCCTCTTGGCCGTTGGATTGGCTTGGGCTGGCCAAACGAGTGCGCAACCGAATGCCGCCAAAGGACCGCTCACGCCGGAACTTATGTGGCAATTGCAGCGCGTTGGTGCACCTAGTCTGTCCCCCGATGGCAAACTATCCGTCGTCACGGTAACGCGGTTTGACGCAGTAAGTGACCGCAGCTTCACCGCTTTATGGGTGATTTCCACAGAGACCAGCACAAGCCGACAGCTAACCAGTGGTGAAGGCAATGACCTTTCTCCGGTATGGAGTCCCGACGGCAAATGGATCGCCTTTGTCTCTAAGCGTGGCAGCGACAGCGCAAACCAGCTCTATGTGATTGCTCCAGATGGGGGCGAGGCTCGTCGACTGACTGGCGTGCCAACCGGGGTGTCGGCCCCTAAATGGTTCCCCGACAGCCAAAGGATTGCTTTCATCAGCTCGATCTGGACAGACCTTGCCAGCTGGGAAGAGCAAGGCAAGCGTATGAAGGATCGCGCCTCCACAACTATGCAGGCCCGTGTTTGGGATAAGGCCCCCATCAGCTATTGGGATCATTTTCTTGATGAGCGTCAACCCCACCTCTTTGCGATTTCGATTGCTGCAGGAGAGCCGGTTGCCCTGACCCGTCATGGGAGTGTGGCGATTGAGTTCCGCACCCCTGGTTCTGAAGACTATGATATAGCCCCAGACGGCCAGGAAATCGCCTTTGTCGGCGAAAGCGATACCAAAGGCACGCGCCCGAATTCGGATATTTTTGCGCTATCCTTGGCAGATGGCACGGTCCGCAATCTCACCACCGCCAATCTGGCAGGCGATAGCGAGCCCCATTACAGCCCAGATGGTCGGTATCTGAGTTGGAATTCCAATGTCATCGTGTCGGCTTCTGATCGTCAACGGGTGATGCTGTTGGACCGCCAAGCCACCGCCGAGGCCCCGCGCGATCTATCGGCGACTTGGGACTGGTCCGCCGCAGAAGTCACCTGGGCTCCAGATTCCAAGTCCCTTTGGGTGATTGCAGAAGATCGGCCAACGCGGCGCATGTTTAAGATGGATCTGACTGGGGCGACACCTCGCCGCGTCACTAAGGATGGCGACTTTGCGGGCATTGCTGCTGCAGGGCGCAGCTTGGTTGGCTTACGGGCCAGCTTTTCCAGCCCTGCCACTTTGGTGGCTATCGATAGCGCAACAGGCCAAACTGCCCAATTGTCTCGCTTCAATGACGCACTACTTGCCAAAGTCGAAATGGGAAAGGTGGACTCCGTCAATTATCGAAGTGCCAATGGAGCCGATATCCAGATGTGGGTCGTCAAGCCACCCCGCTTTGACACATCTAAGAAGTATCCCGTGATGTTCTTGCTACATGGCGGACCCCATGTCGGCATTACGGATCAATGGTCTTACCGCTGGAACGCACAAGTCTTTGCTGGGTGGGGCTATGTGACGACGTGGCATAATTTTCATGGTTCATCGGGCTTTGGCGACGCCTTCACCGATGCCATTCAGCCAGATTGGGTTACCTTGCCCTATCAGGATACTCTGGCCGCCGCTGACTATTTGAAAGCACAGAAATGGGTCGATTCTGAACGTATGGTCGCTTCAGGGGGCAGCTATGGCGGCTATCTGGCCACGGTACTTCTCGGGCGGCCCCACCCCTTCAAGGCGCTAGTGGCCCATGCGCCGGTTTACAATCAGTACACCCAGATCGGGGCCGATTATGGGGCCAACCAAAATCGCTATTACGAAGCCTGGGAAGACCCTGCGAAGTTTCAAGCAATCAGCCCGAGCATGATGGCCGCCAACTTTAAAACCCCCACTTTAGTCATTCATGGTCAGCTGGACCTGCGCGTACCTGTCAACCACGGGATTGAGCTGTTCAACACCCTTCAGAAGAAGGGCGTGCCGTCGCGTATGATCTATTACGCCAACGAAAACCATTGGGTACTTAGACCCCAGAATTCCTTATTCTGGTATGAAGAAGTCAAGAAATGGGTGGAGACTTATGCTCCGGCTGGCGGCAAGTAAGTGTCAAAATGCGACCAGTGCCTGAGTTGCGAGAAAGGTTCAGATGACGACATTTGGGGCAGCAATGAGCCCAGCTGCGGTTGACGCGGCTGGGCAGGCAGGGATGGCCGCCTTACGGGCTGGCGATCCTGCCACAGCGATAGCTAAGTTTCAGTCGATCGTTTTGGCTGGGGCGGCGGACGCTGCCGTCCTGCTCGCTCTCTCGATGGCCTATCAAG
>JBEAVQ010000182.1:0-3592 GCA_041160865.1 Pseudomonadota bacterium
ACATCTTGCATCGCTTGAGCGACGCCAATGCGCCTCCCGCCCCACCAATCGATGCACCCCAGGCATTGCGCCTTGCTCAAGAACCTATAGCCAACGTTGAGCGCTACGACGGACTGCGTAACAAAGGGGGGGTACGCCATGCGTCATGATCCTGCCAGTGCTGCAGTTGTCGTCATGCTGCGAGGCCTGAAAATGTACGGCATGGCTGACGCGGTCAGCGACCTGATCGAACAAGGGGCACCAGCGTTCCAAGCTTCTGTGCCAATCCTGTCCCAGTTGCTCAAGGCAGAAATGACTGAGCGTGAGGTCAGATCCATCGCTTACCATATCAAGGCTGCCCGCTTCCCAGCATATAAAGACCTCGCTGGCTTCGACTTTACGGCCAGCGAAGTGAATGAGGCTCTTGTTCGCCAGCTTCACCGGGGGGACTTTACCGATAGTGCCGACAATGTGGTGCTGATCGGTGGCCCTGGCACTGGTAAAAGCCACATGGCGACAGCGCTCGGCGTACAGGCCATCGAACATAACCGCAAAAAGGTCAGGTTCTTCTCAACCGTCGATCTGGTCAACGCCTTGGAACAAGAGAAGGCTATGAACAAGGCGGGTCAACTCGCAGACCGCTTGCTACGCCTTGATCTGATTATCTTCGATGAGTTGGGCTATCTGCCGTTTAGCACGTTCCAAGCTCTACGAACAAACCCGCGTTATCATCACGACAAATCTCAGCTTCAGCGAATGGGCAGGTGTCTTCGGTGATGCTAAAATGACCACAGCTCTACTCGATCGACTAACACACCACTGCGCACGCCGCTGGGCTTGAACCCGTGGCACCTAACGGCTTGCCCTCGAGACTGGCAATGACAGCTTCCGCTTCCGCGCAAGTGCCAAAACAAACAACACTGCGTCCAAAGGACAAACCAACCTCTTGACCCACCACCCGCAACGCGGGACATAACTTAGCACGGGTCAATTCTCAACGAAAATACCGGGTCACTTCTCAGCGACAATCAACACTACAAACTACTGGCTGGATTTTAAGGGGCGGGGTCATTGTCTAACGCAAGTGGCTGAACCGATTTTGACCTGGTCTCGACGCTTAAGCCAAAACGCCGAACGAAACGGATGCACCAGATCCACTTACTTGGAGTCTGATTGCCCGATCTCGTTAGGGAAACAACTCAACGGTCTCGTTTTGCCGCTCCGCGATGCCCTGTCAAATAGTTGACCATGTGTACGCTCGCGAGAATGAGGCCACCTATGACGGTCAATAAGGTCTCGACCTCATGGCTTGGCCAACCAAGGGCCCCGCAAGCCAGAAACATGAGGCCGAGCGTGGCGACTACACGCAACAAAATGATGCGCAGGCTTCCGTTGCCATGATGACGCAAGGCCAAGAACGAGATTGGCACTGCTAAAGCCACAAACACCCAATGTACCCATTCTGCATTGGCAGCATGAGACAAGAGCGGCAGAAAGGCTGCTGCAATCGGTAAGAGCAGGCAATGCACCAGACACGCACCACTAAGGACGACAGCCATCGTGTCAAAGCGGCGCGCGACGGTTGTGGATGAATTGAACATCAGGGCTTACGTTTCCAAATAAGTGTTATAAGATAACATAACATATATAGGAAAGGGCATAAAGCTGTGACAACACCAGACCGCCTCCCCGTTACAGTGCTTTCGGGCTTTCTCGGCGCAGGCAAGACCACGCTCCTGAACCATATTCTGAACAATCGCGAGGGCCGGAAAGTGGCGGTGATCGTCAATGATATGAGCGAGGTCAATATTGATGCCGACCTCATCCGGGCTGGGGGTGGCGACCTCTCGCATACGCAAGAAACGCTGGTGGAAATGTCAAACGGCTGCATTTGCTGCACCTTGCGCGATGATCTTCTGGTTGAAGTCCGCCGGCTCGCCGAAGCGGGCCGCTATGATAGTCTGTTGATCGAATCCACCGGCATCTCAGAACCTTTGCCCGTGGCAGCCACTTTTGACTTTCGTGATGAGGAAGGTCAAAGCCTCTCCGATGTCGCGCGCATCGATACGATGGTGACGGTGGTAGATGCGGCCAATCTTCTGAAGGACTATTCCAGCCAGGACTTCTTGGCTGATCGCGGCGAATCCTTGGGCGAAGATGACAAAAGGCCCTTGGTGCAGCTTCTGGTCGACCAGATTGAGTTTGCCGATGTTATTGTCCTCAACAAGGTCAACGAAGTCGCGCCAGCCGATCTGACCACAGTGCGCAAACTGGTCCGCGCACTCAATATGGATGCTGACATTGTTGAGACAAATTTTTCAGAAGTACCGCTTGCGCGGGTGCTAGAGACTGGCCGCTTTGATTTTGCCAAAGCGGAAGATCACCCAGCTTGGGCAAAGGAGCTTTACGGTTTTGAGGCCCATAAGTCAGAGAGCGAAGAATATGGGTTTGAGAGCTTTGTCTACCGGGCGCGCAAGCCGTTCGACCCACAAAAATTTGCTGACTTCTGCAATTCCGAATGGCCTAATGTTGTCCGGGCCAAGGGCTTTTTCTGGTTGGCCACGCGCCCAGACTGGATTGGCGAGATGAGCCAAGCCGGTGCTCTTGTGCGCCACGAAGGCGTTGGTCGCTGGTGGTCGGCAGTCCCTCGAGAGCGTTGGCCACAAAGCGAAGAATTTCACCAGCACATTCTGACCAAGTGGGACGCCCGCTATGGCGACCGTCGCCAAGAAATTGTCTTTATTGGCATCGGCATGGATGAAGCGAAATTGCGCGCGCGCCTTGATGCCTGTTTAACCGATCCCAATCCCAAAGTCGGCCAGATCATCAAGCCCCGGACCGATTTGGTAGACCCATTCCCGCTTTGGGGCCAAGCCAGCTAACCACCCTACTCTGGGCATTGGGATCGGGATCACGTTCCTTATCGGTACATCAGATTAGGTAGCCAAGTTGCCACGCTTGGGATGAACCGAATCAAGGCAACAGCTAGGAGCTGTAAGCCAATGAAGGGGACGACGCCGCGATAAATGTCCATTGTTTTGACTTCCGGCGGGGCTACGCCGCGCAGGCAAATCAGGGCAAAACCAAATGGTGGGGTCAAAAAGGACGTTTGCAAGACCATTGCCATCATCACTGCCAGCCAAATTGGATCAGTACCCATCACAATCAGTGGCACGGCCACCGATGGCACTGCTGTACCACCCAATACTTGGGCCATTCAGGAATAGCGATTTACCGTAATGACCCTTAGCTAGCTGCACTTTTTCGGCATGAAAGCACCGAACCTTGTGGACGCCCAAAGGGCGTTCTTGGTGCAGCAGGTAATGTTCTGCTCCGAGTGATCCCGCCTCGACGCTTCTGCCACTTGGTCGGAGAGTATATTCGATTCTAAAAGGCAGCTATTCGAACTCCGTGCTCCAAAGCCGCCGATCTCCTGTCGGCCAATCAGGCCAGATTTTAACGCCGATTTTTCAGTAATCTCCTTGGCCAATTTGGGCCTTAGAAGGAGATGACGATGGGACTTTCAAACTTCGATCCGGGGGCCTTGGTTAGGCGACCCTGGAATGCTGGTCGATTGTTGGGATCAAAGCGGGCTTTGAAGCCGCAGCAGGTT
>JBEAVQ010000098.1:0-11117 GCA_041160865.1 Pseudomonadota bacterium
TCCTGGGGCTGGAGCAGGTCCCAAGGGTATGGCTGTTCGCCATTTAAAGTGGTACGTGAGCTGGGTTCAGAACGTCGTGAGACAGTTTGGTCCCTATCTACCGTGGGTGTCGAGACTTGATAGGATTTGTCCCTAGTACGAGAGGACCGGGATGAACATACCTCTGGTGGACCAGTTGTCGTGCCAACGGCACAGCTGGGTAGCTAAGTATGGACTAGATAACCGCTGAAGGCATCTAAGCGGGAAACTAACCTAAAAACGAGGTCTCATTGAGAGCCGTGATAGACCATCACGTTGATAGGCCAGGTGTGGAAGACCCGCGAGGGTTGAAGCTGACTGGTACTAATCGCTCAATCGCTTGATCCTACGATCTCATACGCAGTGAAGAGTGCGCCGTTCATAAGCACCTAAAGTGCTATTCCAGACGATGTCAGACAATAAGATACGAGTGCATTCCGCCGACCTGGCGGCTATGCCGGGGGGTCCCCACCCGATCCCATCCCGAACTCGGTCGTTAAGTCCCCCAGGGCCGATGGTACTGCGTCTTAAGGCGCGGGAGAGTAGGTCGCTGCCGGGTCTGCCGAATGCACTTGGTATCTTATTTAAAACACCTTCCTTTCCAGACGATGTCAGATCAGACCTTCCTTTGCATGTTATATCTGTATACATGCGAACACCTTTGACGCGGGGTGGAGCAGCCCGGTAGCTCGTCAGGCTCATAACCTGAAGGTCGTAGGTTCAAATCCTGCCCCCGCACCCAAACTCTTCGAACCAGCCTCGCTCAAGCGGGGCTTTTTCGCGTTATAGGCTTGGTAGCAACAAAACAACCAAACTGATAGAATATCGGCATGTTCTCGATCCATCATTCGGCTCTACTCGCTGTGCTATGTTGCCTTTTTAATTCTGGCAGTTTGCTGGCATGTAGCATGCCACCGCCAACTCCGCCTGCGCGCCTTGGCGCAGAAACTGATGATCAGTATTCTGGGCGATGGGGCGCGCTGCGCGCCAAAGAACGCCGAGATCTTTTGGTCTCGATGCGTGTGCGAAACTCATCCGACCAAGGGCGTTGGTGGCACAACGCAACTGAAGTTCAATTAGTGGAAGTTATTGATAGAAAGCCCAATCTTAGCAGAACTGTTCGAACATTGAGTTGGATTCGAGGCAGCGGCCACGCTCGGAACGTGCGATTGCAGGAAGATGGTGGCCGTTGTCCTCCCACACTTGGCCGCTTAGGCAGTAGCCAACGCGGCGACTTATTCGCTCTCTTTGTTTTTCCAGCTCCAGAACGACTTAGCTTTCGATACGAGTGGGCAGCTTTAAAGGACGTGTCAAACCCTGATGTCTTAGCCGCGCTTTCACGGCATCGTCCCGACCTGAGGTTGAAATAGCGGGAGCTAGGGTGGCGCAGCCCGGCAGCTCGTCAGGCTCACAACCTGAAGGTCGTAGGTTCACCCCCGCGTCCAAGTGACTTTATGGCCTCGCTTATGCGGGTTTTTTTTAATTTTATGGTTTCTTGAATCTCACCTCGACCCCTGCTACATGACTTAGTCATACCACTGGGGATAAAATGACCGTTAAAACGACACTAAGTTTTACAGATCGCCACCACCACTTCGTAACCAATAAAGTCGGTCAAGGCGTGTTTGCGACGCAAAGTGCCGCGGTTGCTGCTGCATTGGAGCAAATGATGCAGAATGAGGAAGAGCGCGATTTGGCCCTAACTTGTCTAGCGCACGAAATTCGCGCCCGTATGGAAACGCCACGAGCATCCTTTATTGACGAAGAAAGCGCCTTTTCGGCTGCCCGTCGCACCATCCAGGCAGCCCTTTAAGCGTGAACTACCGGATCAAATTTCACCCACTTGTTGCGCGTGATCTTGATACCATCGCAAAAGCCATCATTGACTATGCAGGCCCTGATATAGCGGCCCGTAAATTGGCCGAAATTGAAGCGGCAGTAGCAACGCTCAAGACCACGCTCCACAAAGGCAGCACCCGCGACGAAATCGCCTCGGGCTTAAGAGCAATCCCAGCAGGCCGGAAGGCTGTCATCGCATTTTTGGTTGATGATAATGCCAAAGAAGTCTTGATTTATGCCATCACCTACGGCGGCGCAGACTGGATCGCCCGAATAGGTGCACGTGGGGGTTGAGGGTTTGCCCCCGCCCCAAGTCCCAGGATAGCCTCGTTCACGCGGGGCATTTTTGCGCTTAGGGGGATAGTAGTCAGCCCGAAAGGCTGCCGGCCTAACTCTGGTATGTCGTCGGAGATCGTCCACTTCAACTTGTTCGAGGAGCCTACAAACTTATGGCCGCAACATACCGGCCAACCTCACCCCTCCAACGCCGTGATCATATCCACCCGCGTCGCATGCCGGCCGCCTTCGAACTCGGCGGACAGGAACACGTCCACGATATCGAGCGCGAGACCAAGACCGACTACGCGGGCACCAAGTGAGAGCATATTGGCGTCATTGTGTTGGCGGATCATGCGGGCGGAGAAGGTGTCCATACACACGCCACAGCGTACACCTTTGACCTTATTGGCCGCCATCATAAAGAATGCCAAACTGATACTGCCCTGCCGCGACAAGGCGTGCGGCCTCAGCACCCCGTTCGGGATAGGGCGTGCTTTCAGCCGTCATGGGGCCGATGTCATCCACGTCCCACCCTTGCGCGGTCACATGGTCATAGATAGCCCGTCGCAACTCAATCGCGGCGTGATCACTGGTCAGCACGAGGCTCATGGGCTGGGTCATCTACAGGGCCTATTTGCCGTGATGGTTGCTGATGCTAGCCTTGATGCGGTCCAAAGTGGCCCCGCGAATGGCGAGTTTATTGCCGTGATAGGCATGGCCAGGCAATTGGGCGAGCTGGCCGGCTAAGGCGATCGCTTCAGCCTCCACCTTGTCCAAGCTGGTGAGGTGATCGAGGTAGCCGGCTTCAACCGCACCTTCAGAATTATAGATAAAGGCTTGAACCACGGCTTTGGTCATGTGAAGCGGGTTCAAGCGGTCTCTGGAAAGTTCCAGCGCGAAGATCGGCAAGACCATGCCATTGATCGTTTCGTTCGCGCCAATCTTATAGGGCCCTGCCGCGCCAATACGGGTATCGCAAGCATGCAGGATAAACACGCCCATCGCAATCGCATGACCAGTACAGGCGGCAACTACGGGCAGTGGGTTGCCATAGAGGCGCACCAAAAGGCCCGCGCCGGCGTCGAGAAGCGCAATCGCGGCCTCTGGTCCAGAACCTGTAAGGGCTTGCAGATCAAAGCCGCCCGAGAACCGACCTTCACGGCCCGCCAACACGATTGCCTTGGCTTTGGCTTCGGCTTGATCCAAAGCCGCATGCAGGGAAGCAACCATGCCTTGATTGATCACATTGGCCTTGCCGTCATCCATGCGGATGACTGCGACATCGCCAATGAATTCCACGCTCGCACTCATGCTATCACTCCCTGCTTTGTTGTTGGCTTAGTGTGTCCAGACTAGAGGAGATATCGCTTTGGCGGTCAATTGGAAAGCTGTCGGTACTGGCTTTGCTGAGGCTGATTTCCTCTAGCCACACATAAAAATGACGCTATAGTCACCTTTGACAAACTAAAGAGGGTGATTATGGAACTCATCACGAAATTGGCTTGGGCATTATTGGCCCTCATTCATCTATCGCCTGCCGCGGTGTTTTTTCTGCCCCATTTGACGAAGAAGCTCTACGGCATTGATGCCAACGGGGACTTTGGTGTGTTGATCACCCATCGCGGCGCGCTTTTCTTGGCTATTTTTTCCGCTTGTGTTGCTGGCGCGCTCGACCCCGCTGCCCGCCGCGCCTTAAGTGTTGTCGTTGCAATTAGCGTGGTTAGCTTCCTTTGGCTCTATTTGCGCGCTGGCATGCCGTCTGGTCCGTTAAAGACGATTGCGTTGGTTGACTTGGTCGGTCTTGCACCCCTTTTGCTGGTTATTTGGTCGGCCTGGCGCTTTGGTGCGAACCAAGCCGTCTAATCGCGACATCCGTGATTTGACCTTGGTCGCCTCCCTCTCTAATCCATGCGGCATTGGGGTCGGATAGAAAGAGGCGTGAAATGATGGATGTGGCGACGCAGGGCGATGACGTACAAACAAGCTTGACCCACCTCACGATACGTCGGCCTGATGATTGGCACGTGCATTTGCGCGATGGGGCGATGTTGGCCGCTGTTGTCAATTACACGGCGCGCCAGTTTGCCCGGGCCATTGTCATGCCAAACCTCGCTCCACCAATTACCACAACAGCACTTGGCGCTGCTTATCGCGACCGCATTGTAGCCGTGGCGGACCCAAGCCTAAAATTTATGCCCCTGATGACCTGTTATCTCACCGATCACAGCGATCCGGCCGATATTTCGAACGGTTTTCTGACCGGCGTATTCACCGCTTGCAAGCTTTATCCCGCCCATGCGACCACCAATTCCAGCCATGGCGTGACGGATTTTAAGAAGCTGTACGCTGTGTTTGCCGCCATGGAAAAAATTGGCATGCCGCTCTTGCTGCACGGTGAAGTGACTGAGTCCCACATCGATATTTTTGACCGAGAGGCCGTGTTCATCGACCGCATCTTGAGCGAGATCGTGCGCGATTTCCCCGGCCTCAAGATCGTGTTTGAGCATATCACAACAGCCGATGCAGTTGCTTTTGTGGAGGCATCTAGCCATCCGATCGCCGCCACCATCACACCTCATCACCTTGATTTTAATCGCAATGCCATGTTCGAGGGCGGCATTCGCCCGCACTTCTATTGCTTGCCAGTCGCCAAACGCGAGACGCACCGTTTGGCCCTACGCAAGGCTGCGGTTTCTGGATCACCCAAATTCTTCCTCGGCACCGATTCCGCCCCGCACGCCATTGGAGACAAAGAATCGTCGTGTGGCTGTGCCGGCATTTTCAACGCGCCTTTTGCCATTGAAAGCTACGCGAAGACGTTTGAAGAAGAAAGCGCACTCGACAAGCTCGAAGGCTTCGCAAGCTTCTTCGGTCCGCGCTTTTACGGTCTGCCCGTAAACGAGGAGAGCGTCGTACTAGAGAAGGTGACAGTCGACGTGCCGGCCACTTTGTCTGCCGCCGGAACCCAAGTCGTTCCCTTCCACGCGGGACAGACTTTAGCTTGGAAGTTTATGGGGTGAGGCTTAGCCTGCAAGGGGCCTGCTCAGAACGACAGTTCCAAAAAATTGGTGCCACAGGGGAGGTTTGAACTCCCGACCCCATCATTACCAAAATTGAACCCCTCGTTTTTTCGCGTTTTCACGGCTTGTCACGATTTTTCATAATATATTGCGATACATAGTTTTTCTTGTAATATTATGGGGCAGCTTGTTACTGAATTTTTCCCATTTGGTAGCAAATTGGTAGCAAAAAAAGCTGAAATTGGGTCCAAACTTCGCCATTTTTGAGATGATGGTGTCGCGTGATGGGGTCGATTGGTATCATAAAGATGGCATAGGATGTTGACAATGTCAGACGTTTTGAAGGCGAAAATCAACAAGAGATTTGTCGATTCCGCGATGCCACCCGAGACCGGCGACACGCGGATTTGGGACATTGAGTTGCGTGGCTTCATGCTTCGGATCTCGTCCAGTGGACGAAAGACCTATTGCGTGAAGTATCGCGTGAACCGTCAACAACGATGGATGACCATTGGCGAGCATGGCCTGCCCTGGACGCCTGAGGCTGCACGTAACCGCGCGCGAGAAGTCATTACTGAAGCGACCAAAGGCGTTGACCTATCAGAGACGCCAAGTGAGCGGGCAAAGTCTTTGGCTGGGAAGGGCGGGCTAGTCATAGCTAAAGCTATGCGCGACGCGACCATCGGCCAGTTATTCGAATTGTATTTCCGCGATGGACCTAATGATAAGCCGTTAAAGCGGGAATCGTCTTGGTCGGTCGATGCTACATCGTACAAGCGCCACATCAAGCCTCTTCTGGATGATGTAGTCGCGAAGGACATTAGGCCTAGTGACCTCGCCGCGTGGCAACGAGACATTGCTGACGGCAAGACTTCACAGGATGTAAAGACGGGGCCACGAGGCCGTTCTATTGTCAAAGGCGGACCGAGTGCCGCGTCCCGAGGCCTAAGATGTCTGTCTGCGATGTTTTCGTGGGCGATTTGGCGGGAGATCTTGGAAACTAATCCTTGCTCCAAAGTCCAAAAGCTGCGCGACAATCGCCGTGAACGATCCATGACGACAGAAGAGGCTCAAAGGCTCTGGAACGTTCTTGAAGAAGCACAAGCAGCATGGGTGATCGCGCCCAATTATGCCAACATCATTCGCTTAATCATGTTGACTGGCGCGCGCCGTAACGAGATCACAGAACTAAACTGGTCTGAAGTTGACATCGAGCGCTCGCGACTTGTTCTGCCGCCAGTGCGAACCAAGATGGGTAGCCAGAATAAATCACGCACGATCATTCTGTCAGAGCAAGCACGGACGATCCTTGAAGGCCTTCCGCGCTCTGGGCCTTATGTATTTATGTCCCAAATCTCAGGTAAACCGGTTTTAGGGGTCAATAAGGCGTGGCTGAAAGTCCGGGAACTTGCGGGCCTCTCTGACGTCCGTCTTCATGACCTGCGCCATAGCTTTGCAACATTCGCGGTCGAAGATGGTGCATCGCTGTATCTAGTAGGTCGAGCTCTGGGCCATGCAAACGCATCATCGACCGAACGCTATGCGCACCCCGGCGATACTGCTGCGCGGATCATTGCTGAGAAGGTGGCCGGACGGTTTACCACGGGGCGGGAGTGACGCAGCCATTTGGTGATAAAGTATCAATCTCTGAGGCCAAGTTGACGGAATATACTCTGTCTCCGATCCATCGAATTGGTGCCAGCAAGGCAAGAGTGTTTATGTTTGCATCTGGCTTAGGGCAGGAAACTTATTCATGGCACCAAGTCAGCTTTTGTGCGATCACTATGGCTAATACGGACTGGAGGCGACGGCGCAAAGTTTGTTTCGGCCTTCGTTGTGAGTGACAGGCGAGCCGGATCTGAGGACAAGAACCATGACTAAAGTGCAACCCACTTTGCTAGATACCGTCGCGCTTTTGAGCGATCAGAGCGACTTGGGTCTCGTGCTAGGCCAGGTTGGAACCGTGGTCGAGTTGTTGGATGACGACTTTGTACTCGTTGAGTTCTGTGACCGAGATGGCGCAACTCTTTCAATGCCGACTTTGCCTATCTCTTCGCTTCTTCGTTTGTCCTATGAACAAGTCGCGGCCTGAGGCAGCTATTTGACGCTTTCAAATTCCCACCCATCAGCCCATACAGACTTCATTGAATTTTTCATATTTTATGACAAATTCTTATTATGAATACGAATGTAGCATCAAAAATACAAAATGTCCTTGATGATTGGCCAAGCAAAGGTCTCGTCACTCAAGCGTGGCTGAGCCAGCGAGGGGTGTCGTACAGCCTTACTAACCAATATGTGAAAAGCGGTTGGCTGGAAAGGCTAAGCCCCGGCGTGTTTAAGCGCCCCAACGATGAACTGACGTGGCAAGCCTCCCTTTCTGGTTTGCAAGCGCATTCAGATTTGGCGATCCATGTCGGGGGGCTGACAGCCCTAAATTGTGACGGCTTTGCGCACTATGCGCGGGTTGGCGTTGAACCAGTCCATTTGTTTGGTCCCAAAGGCGCGACGCTTCCTAAATGGTTCAAGGCCGCTTGGCAGGTTGAAATCCAGCATTCCCAGACTGACTTTCTGCCGCCGCATCTCGGTGTCCGCCAAGCGACTTATGAAGGCTTTCAGCTTCGCTCCTCTGCGCCTGAGCGGGCAATCTTGGAGCTACTCTATCTAAGCCCCAAGTCTGTAAGTCTGCTGGAAGCGTATGACATAATGGACGGCCTGCGCAATCTGCGGCCTGAACTCATGACCGCGCTGCTTACAGGTTGCAGCTCATATAAGGTGAAGCGACTTTTTGCTTTCATGGGTCGCAAGCTGGATTTGCCCATCGTTCAAGAGCTAGATCTTGACGGCTTGGATTATGGCTCGGGTGTTCGGGCACTTGTTCAGAACGGCGTCTATGATGCACGTTCGCAGCTCATGCTGCCGCGCGAACTTATGGAGCGTGAGAATTGAGGCCCGTTTACGAGGATCAAGTCAGACTTCTTTTGACGGTCTTGACTTCAAAGTAGGTCGCAGACTTCGCCAATGGAATTGAAGTGTCAAATTCTTCCGCCTAGGCCCTATGATAGACTGCCAAATGAATTGATGGGGAAATACTGTCGAGACCTTCCCCGGGTCCCGACAGTATTAGGCCCAAAAGATACTATCTAGGCTATAAGACGACGCGCAGCTTCCGCGAGCCATGCACTTCTATTCATGCCGACACTCTCAGCAACTTGGTCGACACGCGCAAGCAAACCCTCGTTCATCGTGATCTGAACGCGAACTGATCGGGATTTGAGTTCACCAGCATCAGATTCCAGAACGATGGCTCCTTCTAGTCTCTCCCGCATATCTGCGTCGGTTTCTGCTATCCTTAGAATGTTCTCTAACCCTAAGGGGCTTGGAACTGTTCCGGTCTCTTCTTGTACATCAGCAATGTAAAGGGCGATCGCTTCACGTACATTGCTTCTGGCTTCCTCCAAACTGTCTCCACCCGATGTGCATCCGGGAAGATCCAGAACCACTGCTCCCCACATCCCGACCTCGGGATCGTGGTCGAAAGCAACAGACCATTTAGGTCTGCTGCTGGTTATATTCTGTGTCATGGGGTGTTCTCCACTTAATAAATATCTTTTTGCTTTGTTTGAGAGGGGGTGGCCTGGCTATTCAGGTGGCCACTTCCATTTGGCCTGCCGATAGATTTCCCGAAGTACCCCTATGGACTGTTCGGCCTTGCTCACGACCACAGTGATCTTGCCCGGAAAGTCAGGGTGGACAAAGTGCTTGTGAGACCCTTCCGTGGCCTTCTGCACATATCCTTCGCTTTTCAGCCGCTTGATAATGTCCTTGGTCTTTGGTCTTTGGTCGCTTCGGCAATGTTGCCCCCTCTTTGAGTGTGTATAATATACACACATTCTTTAAAGTCAAAACAAGATGTGGATGCGATGTGTGTGTTTCATTCCTGCGCCAGTAGCTCGGCGTTCGCCCATTCAAGTGATCGACCACAGTTGAGGGTGCGAAGCCAGAACCAACGTTTCTGCTAACTCTTTAGCTGTTCCCTCTAGCCCCGTGTTCGACCTGCCAGAGGCGAGGTCGAGGGAGTGATGACGGGACGCGCCCCGCGTCCCGACACCTAATGCTGCGCTGGAGCTTAATGGGCGGGTCAAGGTGGGCAGAGCCCCCTTCAAGAAGGTTACCTTGACCCGCCCAAACGCTCTGGCATTTGGCGAAGATCGGCAATGCAAGAGCCTAACGTCCGTATTGGCTGGTGTTGGCGAACATGCGCTCCTGCGCCCACACATCAAGCGTGGTGACGAGATAACGAACCAAGCGTCGGCCATATTTGATGAAGGGGGGACCTTCACCGGTTACGCGCCAGCGGTTCAGTGTGTGCTTGGAAATCTTCAAATGGGCGGCGGCATCTTCGACGGTGAGTAGTGTGTCGGTATTCATGAGTTTCATCCTCTATCAGGCTCGACAAGCATCGCGGAACTGCGATCTCGCAAGACCAAGAGAACTCAGAAAAACCACACTAATCCAGCATGTTCACCAAAATCGGGAAGCCCAAAAAAGGGACTTATCCACCTAATATCCACAGATGGAACGATCTGTTTCGAAGGGTTCCAGCACGCACCAGCTTGGCCAAATATGACCCACCATGTCCCATCGCCACAATGCTCGCGATTGGGGAATCCAGAGGGCTAGTAGGCGCGCAACTGCCCAATCAGCTGCATAAAAATTCTGCGCCAAAGAAAAAATCAACTGATCCGAGCGGCGATCCAGTCCGATAAATCAGCACGGCGATAGCCAATAGCCCGTCCACCTAACCGAACAAAGCGAGGGCCAGCACCTTCGGCTCGCCACTTCTTCAGCAAGCTCAATGACACTGAAAGAACCAATGCTGCTTCTGCGGGTCTCACGACTTCGGAGGGAAGGGCACCGAGGCTCTTACGCGGGACTGGTTCGACTTTGGCAGATCCGGTGGAGTGCTTGTGAAAAGCCATCGGTTTCGGAATTTGGCCGGGCCTAACAGGCAGGGCCTTCTCGACCTTTGGCTTCTGTCCGAGCGCCAAACTCTCGCCAAACAAACCAAGCTGGCGCTGATCCACATCTGCTTTGAGCCCTCTTCCCATTAGACATCTCCGCGTTCGGATTGGGATCGGAGCAAGTTTTAGGCCAGCTTCTGAGAGCAGTGGGAGGTGAGCCAAAGTGGCTCCAAGGAACGCGCCTAAATGACTGATGCTGTCCGCAATGGGGTGAATCAAGATCAGTCATATCTTTCCCGATCAGGAAATCATCGCCGCGCTAGCTATAAAATCATCATCAAATGTCCGGTTCGGGAGGCTGTACCCGCGACTTAAGACGACTTACATGCCGCGACACACTGCAAGTTATGGCCCCTTCAACATGACTTGCAAAAACACTCATCAAAACATCGTACTGGAGACGTCGGCAAGTCGCCCTCTTATATCTTGTAATTCTAGCTCAAATCCAACTCACTTTGCCGCACTCTGATTTAGCCGACTTAGCTGCCATTAGATCCAAGGCAATAAGTCATGTTTGGCTGAACAAATGCATCAGCCGCCTTTGCTTTACCGAGGCGGCGTGTCTGCTCTAAGCTAGTTGTTCCCATTTCGGACAGGTGCGGGGTTTCTCAAAAGTGGACATTGAGGAGGCTGACGACTGCGGGTATGTCAGTGTCTGTCTAGGGCGGCTCTTTCGCTTTTTGATGTTATTGAGGTTCGAAACGGGGACGTTTAACAATGCGTTTGAATCCGCCAGCCCCATTCATCTGGACGCCACGACAGCCAATTGATCCTAGAGGTCAATTAGCCGACCCGCGCGGCCGCGGCGCGCGCAAAGAAAAGCCTAATCGGTGGTTTCTGTTTCGTCGGGTGGTGACCTTGTCGGATGTGCCGACCAAGGCCGAGCTCTCGATCACGGTTGACGGCCGCTATGTGGCTTTCGTCAATGGCAAAGAGA
>JBEAVQ010000021.1:0-30029 GCA_041160865.1 Pseudomonadota bacterium
CGAACGCGCCGGCAAAAGCGGTTCAATCAACGCCCACTCTTCGTCAGTTAAATTACTTGGCAAGCCATGCCAGCTTCTGGCATGTTGTGCACGAGTGGTGTCAGTCCACATTTGTGTCTCCTTGGTTGTGTTGCAACACCCTTGAATCACAAATTACTGATATCACTCAACTTCTTTTTCGGTCAGCCTCTAAGTATTGTTGGCCTAACCAAGCACTACCAATAGTCCTAGTTGAGCAGACAACCATGCACGCCAACACCCTTCGCATGAATCATGATTACATGACGCTGGTTCATTGCCGGGACAAAGCTTGGGGCCAGCATGCTTTAACCCGCCTCGGGTCCATATTTGTTGCTACGACAGCAGTTGGCATTTCCGTGCCTGGGTATTGGTGGATTTGTTGTGTCGCAGCAATGACCATCGGCTGGGCGCTAGAGGGAACATTTTACCGCTGGCTAAGTGACAAGATCGACCACCCAGAGCGGTTAGACCCCAAAGAATTACCCCGGATCAAACAGCTGACCATTCGAGCGATTATTGGCTTGGTAGCGATCTATACTTCGCCCTTTTTGGCGCTCGCCTTTGCACCCCATCCAGGACCCAGCCTCGGCCTCTTGTTTGGATGCGGCAGTTTGCTGGTTATTTGCGGTCAGCATGTGCTGGACAGAAAGATGGTTTATTGGACCCTGCCAATTATTACTGTGGCCGTTGTCATCTCTGCCATTCGTCTCGCCGATGGTTGGGTCGGCTATCTGTTAGGCTTCTTAGCCTTTCTACTTTGCGTGAACACGGTGGTTTTGACGGGGGCCTCGGTGAAATCCGCCGAAGACCTGATCGAAGCACAATCAAAAGCGCTTCGTTTGGCAGACGAGCTTGACGAACGCGTGGTCCAACGTACCCGCGAATTGGAAAAAGCCGTATTGGTTGCT
Source organism: Pseudomonadota bacterium (assembly GCA_041160865.1). Classification (GTDB taxonomy): domain Bacteria; phylum Pseudomonadota; class Alphaproteobacteria; order Caulobacterales; family Aquidulcibacteraceae; genus Aquidulcibacter. The sequence goes on from JBEAVQ010000021.1 coordinate 930, forward strand.
GAAGAGGCTAATCGTGCCAAGTCACGCTTCTTAGCTACAATGAGCCACGAATTGCGAACGCCACTCAATGCTGTAATCGGCTACGCTGAAATGGTGGCCGAAGATGTACGCTCTGGAGACCTTGGCTCAACAGAGACAGACCTTGAGAAAATCCGCAATGCGGCCCGCCACCTCTTGGGCCTAATCAATGAAGTGCTTGATATCTCGAAGATGGAGGCCAATGAGCAGGTGTGCCGTCCGACACATTTTGATGTGCGCTCAGTTGCGCAAGAATCCCTCGACGCCATCATTCCACTGGCTGCAGCCTGCCAAACACAGTGCGAATTGGAAATCGACCAAAATCTAGAAACACTGGTTTACAATGACGAAGGCAAGCTGCGGCAGGGTTTGCTGAACTTGCTTTCAAACGCCGCGAAGTTCACGAATAACGGCACCATTAAGCTGACCTGCCGCTTAAGCGGCCCACAACAAGAGTGGATCGCCTTTGATGTCGCCGACTCCGGAGTAGGTATCGCGCAAGAAGACCTACCACGTATCTTCTTACCCTTCTTTCAGAGCGACACCAGTTTAACGCGCTCTGTCGAAGGGACAGGGCTGGGCCTCGCCATCAGCCAGAAGCTATCTCTTCTCATGGGAGGCGACCTCTTGGTGACAAGCCGTATCGGCGTCGGCTCAACTTTTACGATGATGATCGCGCGTCAGTTCGTGGAACCCGGCGAGCAAGCAAAGGTGCCGCTCGCCGTTCCAACAACTGACTAAGTTAGAAATCGCTGACGCGCTCGATGATGATGGCCGGCGCCATCCCGCCGGCAGCACACATCGTCACCAAGCCATAGCGGCCGCCCGAGCGCTCAAGCTCATCGAGCGCCATGCCGATCAGGATCGAACCGGTTGCACCGATTGGATGACCAAGTGCCATAGCGCCGCCATTAATATTGACCTTGCTGCGATCTAATTTGAGGTCACGAATGAACTTTTCAGCCACGACGGCAAAGGCTTCATTGATCTCCCACACATCGATATCACTGACCGATAGTCCAGCCTTTGCAAGCGCCTTCTTGGCTGCAGGCACAGGCGCATTCAGCATCAAAGTGGGGCAATCGCCGACATTGGCTGTTGCGACGATACGGCCACGGGGTTTCATACCGTGGGCCTTCGCATAGGCTTCTGAGGTGAGCAGCAGCGCCGCAGCGCCATCAACAACGCCCGAGGAATTGCCAGCGTGATGGACGTGGTTCACCGCGCCTTTAAGCTCAGGGTATTTGCTGGTGATGAGATCGCCATAAGTGCGTCCGCTTTCATCAACCTTCATCTCTGCCCACATGCTAAAGACCGTCTTGAGGCCCGTGAGACTTTCCAAAGTTGTTTGCGGACGGGGGAATTCGTCATGATCAAGCGCAACTGTTCCATCTAGATTTTGAACAGGCACAAGGGACCGGCTGAAGCGGCCTTCTGAAATGGCATGAGCGGCGCGCTGTTGACTGACCAAAGCCAGGTTGTCGACTGCCTCACGATCAATGCCTTCTAGCGTCGCAATTGCATCGGCGCAGACCCCTTGCTGCGATTGGGGATGCTTCTCGCGCAGGCTTTTATTTCCAGCATCCAGCATCGGCGGGGCAGTCAAATCAGCAGTGGCGGCGGTATAGCTCATCATCTCCGTACCACCAGCGATCACGCAGTCTTCCATGCCCGACATGATCTGAGCCGCAGCTAGATTGACGGTAGTGATGCCGGAGCCACAGAAGCGGTCGAGGGTCACGCCAGACGCTTTGATATCATAGCCTGCATCCAAGGCGGCCATCCGCCCAAGGTCACAGCTTTGCGCACCCCGTTGAGAGCTGGTGCCCCAAATGATGTCGTCTACCGTGGCAGTATCAAGGCCATTACGATCCGCGATGGCTTTCAAGACTGTGGCGGCAAGATGTTGTGGATGGAGATGGGCGAGCGCGCCCTTTCCAACTTTTCCGATTCCACGAGGGGTCCGGCAAGCGTCGATAATGTAAGCGTTTGTCATGGTCACTCCCTAAATTCATGGCCCAGATCTAATCGTCTGAGTTCGCTTAGGACTGTAGCGCCAGCCCTCACAGAGGGCAAACAAAAAGGGGTGCCTGAAACCAGCACCCCTTTCAGCTAAGAATTGGCTTTCGCTTAAGCGGCGCGGACGCGAGTCATTGCGGCCTCGAAGGCCTGTGTGATCTCAGAACCCGCGTATTTGCCATATTCGCACTTGGCCATTACGTCGGCAGGTGGGAAAATAGTTGGGTTGTTTTTGTAAGTGTCATCCATCAGCACCTTCGCGGCCGCGTTCGGCGTGGGGTACAAAATGGTTTTGGTGATGTTGGCACCATTCTGACCGTCGAGCAGGAAGTTGATGAAGGCATGGGCATTGTTTGGGTTGGGTGCCCCGGTTGGGACACACATACAATCAGAGTTCAGCAATGACCCTTCTTTTGGTACCACAAAGGCCAAATCGGGATCTTCGGTCTCTTTCTGAGCGATATCGCCATTATACTCAAGAACGATATCGATCTCTTTCGACATCAAGAGGTCTTGGCCATTATCGTCATGGAAATTTTTGATGTTGGCTTTCTGCTTGATCAGCATGTCTTCAACTTGCTTGATCAATTCTGGCGTCGCGTCATTCACGCTTTTGCCGAGATATTTGAAGCCCAAGCGGAAGACGTCGGCGCTTTCCGACAAGAGCGACATGCGGCCCTTATACTCAGCACTGTCATAGAGATATTTCCAGCTGTCCGGAATAACCCCGCCCTTCATGGCGGACTTGCGATAACCAATGCCGAGGACCAGCCACGTATAGGGCATGGAATATTTCCGACCGGGGTCAAAGTCTGCATCCTGAAATTCTGGCAACAGATTCTTCTTGTTCGGGATTTTGGCATGATCTAACGGGGCCAACATTTTGGCTTCAATCATGCGGGCCACATATTCATTAGATGGCATAATGACGTCAAAGCCAGGGTTGCCTGCACGGAACTTGGCAAACAACTCATCATTATTGGCAAACAAGGTCATATTGACCTCAACGCCACTGGCGGACTTGAAGTCTGCCAAAGTATTCTCGCCGATATAGGTGTCCCAATTGTAGAAGGCGAGCTTATTGCCCTCCGAGCCATCAATAACCAGCTTGCCTGCCGATGTCGCTTCAGGCTCGGCAGGCTTACAGCCCGAAAGTGTTAGCGCCGCAGCCGTTGCACCGAAAGCGGCCATAAAGGCCCGCCGCGAATGGGGTCTAAGCCGCAGGAACAGATCAACTTCTTCACGTGACAGTGGTCGTTCGGTCATTCACGTATCTCCCTCTTAAGTTACGTCCGGGGTTTAGGCGTTTCGAAAACACCAATCATAATCCGCAAGCGGAACATGTGCGAAGTAGCGGTCCTGCTCAGTCCGCTTAACAATGGTATACATGGCTTGAAAACGAGCACCTAGATAGTCTTTAAGGACTTCAGATGATGCAAAAGTGTCCACGGCCGCAAACCAATTCTTGGGTAAATCTACGGGGGCCTTATCAGCCTGTGCATAGCCATCGCCCATGATTGCGGGGCCGGGGTCGAGCTTGTTCGTCAACCCATAATGGACACCTGCCAGCATGGCTGCCAACGCTAAGTAGGGATTGGCGTCAGCTCCTGAAACACGATGCTCAACGTGACGGCTCGCTGGCGGCCCTGCGGTAACGCGCAAGCCCACTGTGCGGTTATTCACGCCCCAGGTAGCCGCCACCGGAGCATAGGAATTGCCAACAAAGCGGCGGTAAGAATTCTGGTTAGGCGCGAAAATAGCGATGCCTGCTGGAAGTAGCTGCTGCATCCCTGCGATTGCGTGGCGCAGTGCTGGCGTACCTTGGGGATCTTCGCTAGCGAAAATATTTCGCCCATCCTGATCTAGGACGGATACGTGCAAATGTTGACCATTGCCGGCGCGCCCTTCAAAAGGCTTCGCCATAAATGTCGCTTCAAGGCCATGGCTGACGGCACAACCTTTGACGAGCCGCTTAAACATCATGGCTTCATCAGCTACTCGTAGCGCATCGGCGCGATGCTCTAGTCCGATCTCTAACTGGCCAGGCGCAAATTCACTGATGGCGGCTTCAATCGGCAACCCTTGGGCTTCTGCCGCGTCATAAAGGTCACGCAAGTAGGGCATGTAGTCATCAAGCTCACGTAGGCCATAGACTTCATGGCCGGACGGCGTGTGGCCAGTGATGGGCGAAGATGGCAAGGACGGGGCTTGGCCGGCATAACGCTGGTCTAAAAGATAGAATTCAAGCTCGCAGGCCACATCAGGAGTTAGACCGTCAGCAGCAAATCGGTCCAAAACACCTTGCAGAACGTGGCGTGGATCAAGATCGCTACCTGGGCCATCCAATTCATAGAGGGACAAGACGCATTGAGCGATATCGTCTCCTAACCATGGGGCCTTAAACAATGTATTGGGTGCAGGTTTGGCCAACCGGTCAGCATCCCCATCTTCCCAAACAAGCCCGGTTGCTTCGCAATCGGCTCCTTGCATGTCCACCACCGTGATGGAGCCGGGCAAATAGCGGCCATGACCATAGACAGTCAGAAGCTCGTGGGGCCGAATCCGCTTACCGCGCGGCGGGCCACTCATAGGGTTATAGAGAATATCAATGAAGCTGATGCCGGGATTTGCGGCCAGAAAAGCTTCCGCCTCTGCTTTCGTAGCGATACCGGATGTGTGTTGGGTTAACTTCTTGGACAAAATAGGACCTCAGACTTTCAAGAGTAAATGTTCGCGTTCCCAAGCCGAGACGACCCCCTCGAAGGCGTCAAGCTCGTCCAACTTAACAGCTGCGAATACGCGACAGAAATCTTCACCCAGAACTTCTCGCATGGGTTCACAATTTTGGAAACGCCCCAACGCCTCATCCAAAGTGCGTGGGAGCGAGCGAGGCATCCGATAGGCCGAAGTGGTGATAAGGGGCCCTGGCTCTAGGCCTCGAACCATGCCGACGTAACCGCAGGCTAGCGACGAGGCGATGGCGAGATAAGAGTTGGCATCGGCCCCGGGTAGACGATTTTCGACCCGTCGATTGCGCCCGTCACTGATAGGCGTGCGCAGACCGCAGGAACGATTATCCAGTCCCCATTGCACATTAATCGGTGCATCAAACTGAGGTCGCATGCGGCGGAACGAGTTTACATTCGGCGCAAAGAGAGGCGCAACGTCGGGAAGATAAGTCTGCAGCCCACCGACGAACGAGCGGAATAATTTGCTGTCGGTGCCATTGGTATTGGCAAACAGATTACGGCCGGTTTCCTTATCCACCAAGGATTGGTGGATGTGCATGGCGCTGCCGGGCTGGTTATCCATAGGCTTTGCCATGAAGGTCGCATAGACATTCTGCGATAAAGCGACTTGGCGTACGATACGTTTGAACATCAAGACCTGATCGGCCAACTCCAGAGCATCGCCGTGGTTGAAATTAACTTCCAACTGCGCGGCACCGGCTTCGTGGATCATGGTGTCGATATCAAGTTCAGCAATCTCGCAATACTCATAGATTTGTTCGATCAGATCCTCATATTCGTTGATCGCCTCAAGGCCATAGGGTTGAGACACGGTTTCGGCTCGGCCCGAACGTCCAACCGGGGTTTCAAGCGGCAGATCGGGGTCAATATTGCGGGCCGTTAAGAAGAATTCGACTTCGGGTGCCACTACAGGCTCCCAACCGCGTTCCGCATACAGGTCCAGCACCCGGCGCAGAACTTGGCGTGGGGCAATATCAATCAGCTTGCCAGCATGGGTGTAAGCATCTGTCACCACATAGGCCGTCGGCGTTCTATAACCTGGTGCAACACAGATCGAGGATGGATCAGGCACAAGCACGCAATCTGGATCGAGCGTGCCAGAGAACCCATCTTCATCGTCGGACTCAGCATCTGGATATTCGCCGGTCACCGTTACACGCAGGATCGACGAGGCGATCCGCAACGTGTGGTTAGAAACACCTTTCAAAAAACGCGCAGCGGGCACAACTTTTCCCCGGATAATGCCGTTCATGTCCGGCAATATCAGCTCAATTTCAGAAACGCCTTTCTCTTTGATCCAAGCCTCAAGACGCTTGTGGATGCTAGGGTCTGTTTCAAACGACATAGGGCACCAGTTTCCGCTAAAGGATCTCGTTAAGAATGGAATTAAGGGCAGCAACATAGGCTGCTGGTGCCTCTCTGGATAGACTTGGCCCCGCTAGCAGCATGTTGTGGAAGGGGGTCACCAAGAAGCCACGGTTTAACAGACCAAGGTGGAGGGCAGCCTCAAGGTCGCAATCAAAGCTTGCCCGCATTTGTTCGGCATTAGTGGGCAAGTTGGGCGCAAAGACTGTTTCTAGCCGCGCACCCAACCGAATAACCGACCACGGCAGACCAAGTTGAGCGATTAAGCGCGTGATGCCATCTTCCAGCGCAATGGCTCCAGCAAACATAATGGCATAGTTCGCCTCGGTCATGACATCCTGCAGGCAGGCACGTAGCGCTGCCATCTGCAAGGACGAACCCGACAAAGTTGTCCCAATGCCGGAATGCCCAGATGGGGTTTCAGCGCGCACCCGTTCAATCCCAAGCTTCACCTCTTGTGTAAAACCCCAAACGCCGGTGGGTACTCCGCCGGCGACGGCTTTACCGGCAACCCAGATGTCGGGCTCAAGGCCGAAAGTCCCCGTCCAGCCGCCGGGGCCCGTAGAGAGGGTATGCGTCTCATCTATCAGCAAAAGGGTACCATGCGCACGGGTTAAACGGCGTACCTCATCCAGAAAATCCGGCACCGGCGCGACCATGCCGCAATTGGTTAAAGCTGGCTCCATAATCACGCATGCGATATCGCCCTGCATCAAAGTAGCAGCCAGCGCCTCCACATCGTTGAAGTGGATGCATGTGGTAACAGCTGCAAGATCATATGCCTGGCCCCACAGACTGGGCTTCGCCACCGTCAGGCCTGCCGTCAAATTAACTGCAGTTTCATCGACTGCCCCGTGATAGCAGCCATCAAAGACCAGTATTTTTGACCTTTTGGTGATGGCCCGCGCCGCGCGAAGGGCAAAGCGATTGGCATCTGAGGCGCTCAAAGTAATCTGCCAATATGGCATGCCAAACCTAGCCTGCAGGAGGCTACCGACTTCTTCAACATCGGAAGATGGCAACATGGAGGTTAGCCCTCGCGATGCTTGTGCTTGCACGGCTTTGGCAACCGACTCGGGATTGTGGCCGAACATCGCACCGGTGTCGCCCAAACAAAGATCGGTCAGCACATGGCCGTCGAGGTCAGTCAGGCTTGTTCCACACGCTTGTTGGACCACCAGGGGAAACGGCATCGGCCAGTCCAACATCCAATGCTGGGGCACCCCGCCAAAAAAGCCGTTCTCTTGGTTTGCGCGCGCGGCAGACAGGGGTCGGCTTCGCCGATAAGCTGCGCTTTCGCGCGCCTTAAACTCGCTTAACTTCTCCCTGACGATTGGCACATTCCACCTCAGAATTTGTTATAACGTTCTAAGGGTGGGGTTGGTCAAGCCAAAAACGGCATTAAATGCGGTTTATCATCCAATCGAGGCCATCTTGTACATCTGCAGCAATCGCTGCTCGCAATCCCGCCTCATCTCCACTTTCAAGTGCCTTCAGCGCATCGCCGTGGCGATCGGATAGATCAAGGTCATTAACCGCATCGGGAAACATCAGCCTCATAAACGGGCCGAAACGCACCCAAATACTCTCAATCATTGGGACAATGACCGTTGAGGGGCAGGCTCGGTAGAGGACAAAGTGGAATGCGTGGTTGCTGGCCATATAGCCGACAATGTCACCCTGCCGCAGCGCCGCATCCATAGCGTTATTTGCCTCTGCCATCGCTTGGCGATGGTCGGCGGTTATGAAGGGCAGCGCCCTTGCTGCCGCCTCTGGCTCCAGGAGTGTTCGGGCGCGCATCAATTCCACAATCCCAGTCCGATCCATTTCAGGTACCGTGATCCGCCGGGTTGCTCCCATGCTTAGGGCATGCTCTGCCGTTAACCGCCAGACCGCATCGCGCACAGGCGTGACGCTGCCACCCAGCTCTGTTGCCAGCGACCGCAGGCTGAGACTTTCACCCGGCGCAAAGGCCCCACGCGAGAGGCGCGCCCGCAATTCTTGATAAATCGCCTCGTGCAACGGTTCAGCACGATCGACAGCCTCTCCGGCAGGGATTTCTGATACAGACATGTTTTTATTGTTCGGTTGTTTTGCTTGCGCTGTCGATCATTTTCCGATTACAAAACTTGGCAAGCAGACTCAAATGACAGACGGGGCAAGCGCTGGAACAAGTCTTTATCTGTTCCATGACCTAAATTAACCAGAAAATTCGATTTCCAGCCATTTTCTTTGAAGAACGCACCATCGACGCCAGCATTGTCAAAGCCGCTCATTGGGCCGCAATCTAGCCCCAAGGCGCGTGCTGCCACCATCAAATAGGCCCCTTGCAGCGTACCATTACGGAAGGCAGCTTCTGCGCCACCATCGGGCATACCAGAAAACCACTTCGCTGCATCTGGATTATGCGGGAACAACTCTGGGATTTTGTCGTAAAACTTTGGGTCACTTGCGATGATGACCGTCCAAGGTGCCGACATGGTTTTGTCGACGTTGCCTGGTGCCAAATAGGGCTTTAGCTTCGCCTTGCCTTCCACCGAACCAATAAAGGCAAACCGGGCAGGCGAGCAATTCGCGCTAGTAGGACCCCATTTTGTGAGATCATAGACCGCACGCATCAAGCTTTCAGGCAAAGTCTCCTCTACCCAGCCATTGCGGGTACGGGCATCCACAAACAATTGGTTCAGAACTAAATCGTCCAGCGCGCCCATCATAATCACCCTTCGAAATAAGGACTAAGTCTACAAAGCCTGTTCAACCCGCAAGACTTCGGGGACATAATGCTTGAGCATATTCTCAATCCCCTGCTTCAACGTGATGGTTGAGGATGGGCATCCAGCGCATGAACCCCGCAGACGCAGATAGACGGTTCCGGTCTCGGGCTCAAATCGATCAAAATCAATGTCACCGCCATCTTGGGCAACAGCGGGGCGCACGCGCGTCGCCAACAATTCTTCGATCTCGCGCACGATCTGGGCCGCATCGCCACTATAGGCACCAGCCGAAGAAGCAGGCTCAGAGGTGACGCTATGTGTCATCACCGGCGCACCCGAGACAAAGGTGTCCATAATGGCACCCAAAAGCGATGGCTTAATGTGTGGCCATTCGGTCTCAGAATCCTTCGTCACCGTGATAAAATCAGCACCAAAAAAGACACGGCGAACCCCGTCAATCTTGAACAAGGCGGCAGCTAACGGTGATGCAGCGGCGGCCTCAGCGTCGTTAAACTCAATCGCCCCGGCGGGATGCACATCGCGTCCGGGCAGAAATTTAAGGGTGGCGGGGTTCGGGGTTGCTTCGGTTTGAATAAACATGGGTTAGACATGGGCCTCTTGGTGCAGAAATTCAACGTCTTTCAGGAATGGACGGCGGATTTGGATACGCTAGGTCGCAAGGTCTGCCAATTCTTCATCACTTAGTCCCGCTGGCACAATCACAATGGCCACCGCGCGGGCTCCAAAGCCAAAACCGCCCCGCATAGCAGCCGCAACCAAGGGCCCCGGGCCGCCGCGCCCAGCAGCTGCCGCCAGCAGGAGGGTTTTCACGCTAGGCGTAGCATCGATGAAGGCGCGGATTTGATGATCCAGCGTTCCTTCTTGCACCACCAATTCAGGGGCAATGCCCGCGGCCTGCCAGGCGACATCGGAGAGCGCTTGCAAGTCGTCTAAAGCTTCAAGCCGCATTCGCTCGCGCATGGCTTCGCCCATCGCCGACCAAAGTCCGGGGTCCATAGGCTCCACCACGCGCAAAATGATTAGCCCCGCATCCGTACTGGCAGCTCGCAGCGCCCCGAAACAAACCGCGGCCCGGCATTCTGGGCTGTCATCAGCAATACAGAGAAGTTTGCGCTCGCCCATGTTTTAGATCCGTTAGCGTTGCAGGATGTCGGTGATCTCGCGCATTTTCGAGCGCGCGCGGAGGAGGTAGAAGCCTTCTGTCGATAAGTGGTTCGGCATCAAGAGCGCATTGGGTGAGGCATTTTGCACGATCAATGGCTGTAAGCTGGCTGCAGTGGCCAGATCTGCCAGCATCGCATCATACAAGCCCGCTACCCTGCGCTCTGCAATGACATCTTTGAAGTCTTCGCGCACGGCGCGCAGAGCAATGAAATAGGCGTAAGATTGGCCTTTGACAAAATAGAAAAGCTTGTCCGCACGCCGATCGATGAACACTTTGCGGCCTGCACCAATCTGCTTCTCCAAAGCATCCGATGAAGACCCGAGGTCGAGGGCCGATCGCGCTAACAAAGCCTGCAAATTGTCAGCGCGCTCATCGAAAACCGCCCTGCCGTCCGCGACGCGCGCATTATACGCGATCAAAGCGGTGCGAGCTTTCCGGTATTCTTGATCCGCTGAAGAGGTAGGCCAAGGGTCGAGCAACCACGTGTCCGGCTGACGTGACAGGCCCTGCCGCGCGCGGCCAAGATCTGGATCGGCCGCCGAGGTGCCGCGCGAACGGCCAACATAGCTTTCGATCTCTACAGTGATATTGGACAGAGCCTTTACCATACCCGACTGGAAATTGGCCATATTGCCGCCATAGCGCAGGAGGGCTGCTGGTTGGAAAGGCTGGGTATTGGGTGCCCAAGCCGTTTGATTGATCTCCCGGTCGATCAGACCAGCGATGACTGCAATGGTGCGCGATGCGCCTGGACCGGGATCATCAGCCTTAAAATTCAAATCATCATTGATTCGATGGGTAAGGACGGCCCCTAGAATGTAATAGATCGGAACAACGACCAAAACACCGGCTATTGCCCAAACTTGCCAACTCCGCTTTGGCTTGGCTGCGGCCGGTGCAGCAACTGGCGCGGCCTCCGCCGCGGCAAATGGGTCCTTGGCGGGCTTTGGTGTAACCACTCGCTTCAGACCAGCCAGACTATGTCGCACGCGTTGACCAAAATCCATCTGACGTCTCCGAATAAATAACCTGCTAGGGGTACCTTGGTTTTATGTGGCGCTGCCATGCACCTAGATCAATAACGACAACCCACTCTATAGCAAGTCAAGAACCAAGCGGCGGCAGTAAGATCGGCTCAGACTAAGCCATGTTCTTGGTCGCGATTCTAGCACGGGTTTGCTCAGAAAAGCCCGCTCGAGACTTCAAAACCCATCATGGCTCCCCGTTTAGTGGTGCCGTAAATGATTAAAAATAGAATCGAAACAAAGCCGCTTCAACTCACCACGATCCAACTGGCGGATTTTACGTCAGTCACAGGTCCGTGACTCTGGACCTCAAGAGAATTCGCTCTATAGTACAGCCATCAGAAGGCTTCGACGCCGATTTTGAGAGGAAAAACCATGAAAAGACGAATTTTGGGTTCTGGAATTGCTGTCTCGCTCGCGGCGTTGGCTCTAGTAGCAGGCTGCGGACAACAAGCAAGTCAGAAGGCAGAGGCCCCTGCCCCTGCTACTGAAGCTGCAGCCCCTGCTGCGACAGAAACTGCTGCCGCTCCTGCGGCTGAAGCAGCAGCACCTGCCGCGCCTGCAGCCGATGCTGCGGCCCCAGCAGCTGATGCTGCCGCTCCTGCAGCTGCTGCGGCTCCTGCCGCTGGTGCCATGGTCCTCGCGATCACGGATAAAGCAGGTGCAACTCTGTCTGGCGACGCAACCAAGGGTGAAGCCGTTTTCCGTCAGTGCCAAACCTGCCATGTCGTAACCGCCGGTGTGAACAAAGTTGGCCCATCCTTGCACAACATCATTGGCCGCCAAGCTGGTCAAGTTGCTGGTTTCCGTTATTCTGAAGCGAACAAGAAGTCAGGAATCACCTGGACTGAGCAAGAGCTCTACACCTATTTGGAGAACCCGAAAGCTCGTATCCCGGGCACCATCATGGCCTTTGTTGGGATCAAGGATTCGCAAAAGCGCGCAGACTTGGTGGCTTATCTGAAGACGCATACCAACTAAGTTGGATATGTAGTCTCGGCCAATTTAAATTGGCGGGCTAGAAATTTAGAAGGCGGGATGCAACGGCATTCCGCCTTTTTTGATGCGGGCTGCAACGCCTCTAAATCTTGCGACGCGCGAGGTCAGTTAAGTGAAGCGGCAATGAGAGCGCGAGGAAAAAAGCAACCCAGACCAAGCCAGATTGCGTCAGGGCTGCACGTAAGGCCAACATGAGGCACGCACCAGGTCCTAAGGCCAGAACAAGGGTGAACGCCCGTGTCGCCAAAGTGCCGCTTTTCGCGAACAGACAGAGGACCAGAAACTCCAAGGCCACCACTGCCAAGGCCACGTCAATAGCAAGGCCCGAGACGAATAGGTGGGTGAGAATAGGCAGAAAATTATCAGGCATTTAGGGCTTACGCTTGCGCCTTCACGAAGGCGAAAGACCCAGCAAATGACCCATATCCTTAAAGAAGATGCGGGCATGGGCAACAGGCTTAGCCCGCACCAGCTCCTTATTCATATAAGCCTGCCAAGTCAGATATTGCACATCAGGATCGGCGCAGATTTGGACAAATCGCTCCCGCCGTTTGTCGCTACGGTACCAGAAGTGTTGCATGACTCCCAGGACCCAGAAGACCTTGCCATGCGCATTCATAAAGCGCTGGCGGGCGAGCTTAAGCGCGGAGACTTTGCCGGTGGCGAGCGCTTCTGAAACCGCATGAGCGGCTTCACGACCACAGACCATGGCATAATAAATACCTTCACCTGACGAGGGGGCGACAACACCTGCGGCGTCACCCGCCAGAAGAACATCGCGCCCATTGTCCCAACGCTTGAGTGGCTTTAGTGGGATTGGCGCTCCTTCGGTTCGCACCGTAGCACAGGCATCAAGGCCTGACGCCGCGCGCAAATCCTTGATGGCGCCGCGCAGTGAGAAGCCTTTGTGTGCGCTACCAACACCAATACTGGCGGTCGATCCGTGCGGGAATATCCAAGCATAGAAATCTGGCGATAAATGGCCTTGGTAATAGACATCACACCGGCTTGGGTCGAAGTCGCCCGATAAAGTCTCAGGCACAGAAATGATTTCATGATAAGCAAAAACACAGGGGATTTTCTCGGCACCCTTGATGGTCTGTTTGCCAACTTTAGAGCGCGCGCCATCGGCGCCGATAACATAGCGGGCCGTGGCTTGTTGAGCCCGGCCTTCACCATCGACATAGTGGATTAGGCTGGGCCCATCAGCTTGATGCTCCAAACGTTCAAATTCCCCCTTGCGTCGTTCGGCCCCTGAATGGGCAGCTCGTTCGCGCAGGAACTCGTCAAATGTATCGCGATTGACCATGCCGACATAGCCGCCTTCAATCGGCATATCGACCGTTTTGCCACTGGGTGCGATCATACGGGCCGCATTGGCGTGGGCGCAGAGAAGATAAGCTGGAATATCAAAATCGCGCATGAGGCGCGGCGGAATCGCTCCACCACATGGCTTGATCCGACCTGCTTTATCCAACAACATCACACGATGACCCAGCAACGCCAGATCGGTCGCAGCCGTTGCCCCGGATGGTCCGCCACCTACGACTATGACATCAAATTCTGCGGGCTTGGCCATCATCTTATCCTTGTGTCAGGGGGGAGCCCCGACCCATAAGTTGGGTTGGCCCATCTAATTGCGCCGAGGCGCGCGATTTTTGGTGCTCAAGACGGCTCGCGAGATAAGCAGCGACCAAGAACAGAGCGCCTTCAATGACAAAGACAACAAGGAAGGCATGGCCCGTTTCAGGCAATACCGCCCGCAAACCATCGACGCCCATTGCTCCAAAGAAGCCGCCAAGGCCAAATGCTATGGCTTGAGCGGCCCCCCAAATCCCCATTCGAATGCCAACACGCGACTTCTGCCCACTACCTGCAAGCCCCATCATGGAGCCAATGGCGGCGACGGCAAAAACGCCATTTGCAAAACCCAAGGCAAAAACGGTTGGCTTGATGGGCCAGCCAGGGCCAATTTCAGCTGCAGCTGCTAAACCCAAAAGCGCAAGCGCAGAGCCTAAGCAGCCAAAGATCGCCCAAGTCGCTAACCAGTTTTTACCTGAACGCGAGCTGCGCCCACCAATCGCCCCGGTTAGGATCATGCCCAACAAAACACCCATATTCTGAACGCCTGACAGCTGGGTCGATTGGCCAGGTGTCATTTTGAAAACTAAGCCGGCAAAGGGCTCCAATATAAGGTCCTGCGCGCTATAAGCCAGCATCGACACAAATACGAAGATGGAGAAATTGCGCGCCAATGGCTCTGCCCAAATCTCCTTCAAAGCCTGACGAAACGGCACAGGCTCACCCGCCTCCTCTGCTGCTTCAGGCACTGACACAACAGCACCTTTCGCCAACTCAACACCATGGACTGCGGCTAAGGTAACCAGAAAGGCACAACCGGCAACAGCTGTCGCCGCAAACGTCAAAGCTTGTGCGCTAAACGGCGTAATCAGTTGACCGACCATGATGGACGAAACAACGATCCCAACAATCATCATGATCCAGGTGATAGATGCAGCAGCAGGACGCCGCTCTGGGGCAACACGGGTTGCCAATAGGGCCAAAAGCGAAGTGCCAGATGCGCCGACGCCCATCCCAATCATGAGATACGCTAAAACGGAAAGCAAGACGCCGAGTTCAGGCGTGTTTGCCATCATCAAAGCGGCGTGGGTTGCACCTATCGCGCCAAGGCATAAGCAAGCCATGCCACCGATAATCCAAGGTGTGCGTCTGCTGCCGAGATCTGAACCATAGCCCCAGTGTGGCCGGGTGATTTGCACGGCAAAGTGCAACCCAACGAGCGCTGCAGGTAGCATAGCTGGCATCGCCATTTCGACCACCATTACACGGTTCAGGGTCGAGGTCGTAAGCGCGACAACAGCGCCAAGTGCACTTTGCACTAGCCCCAGACGGGCAATACCCAGCCAACCTAAAGGTTTGTGTGAAGGTTGGGTCATGCATTTCCTCCAAGCAGAGAGCCGACGCCAATGGCGCTGACCAGCATACCCAGCACGTAAAGGCTGGTCCCCGTCGCGTTATACCAGGGCGTGTGTTTCAAGGGGTCGCTCAAAAGGCGGCGCATCAATGCAAACTGGGTAAGCAGCGCAATCAGTACTCCAGCGGCGTATAGCAACAGACCCCAATAGACGAGCAGACCCACAACCACGGCCTGAGGGACAGCCATCACTAAGCAGGCAAAACGAGCCGCACCATCGACCCCCATAACAACCGGCAGAGATCTAAGCCCCAGCTGCCGGTCGCCCTCAACGGCTTTAAAGTCATTCAGGGTCATAATGCCGTGTGCACCTGCCGCATAAAGTCCGGCTAGCAATAGAATTTTTATGTCAGGTAGGGTTTGGGTGACAACGGCAGCACCTGTAAACCAAGTCAGACCCTCATATGAAAATCCAACAGAGGCAGGCCCCCACCAGCCACTTTGCTTAAGGCGGAACGGCGGCGCGCTATAGGCCCAAGCGAGCACAATCCCGAGTGCTGCGGCTACCAGAACCCAAGGACCCAATGTGGCCGCGAACAAGAGCGATACAATTGTCCAGACCATCGCGATCCAAAGACCCCAGCGACCTGGAATTCGCCCAGAGGGGATTGGACGATTGGGTTCGTTGATCGCGTCTACATGGCGATCAAACCAGTCGTTCACAGCTTGGCTCGTGGCGCAAATCATCGGCCCTGCCAGAATTGCACCTGCAAGTGCCAATGGCCATTTTTCAGAAAAAGGTGCCCCCGACGAAACCACACCGCACATGAAGGCCCACATTGGAGCAAACCAGGTTATGGGTTTAAACAGCTCCAGCACCGCTTTGGGGGCTGGCAAATTGGATCGTACCAAGGGTGCAGCTGTCTCGTTCATAGGACGAGCCTATGTTGGACACTAAATAGTGTCAATTAAATTCGACACCGTTTCATTGGGACGTGATTTTCGAAAATGACTTTGTTTTCAATACACACAGGCGGAAGCTCTTGCTCCAATTTATGTGCTTAGCGCGACTTTGATCCAATTAGATCGAGCCACGCTCAAAAATCGGCATTTTCTGGCAGCTTATTGACCAATCGCTCGATCAAATGAGCGAACAACCCTATTGGGTGTCGTCGTCAAAATTGCCTATGCCAAAGCGATGAAGCTTTGAGTAAAGACTTTGGCGGCTGACGCCTAAAATCTCTGCAGCAGACGCCCGATTGTTGCCAGTTAAATCTAAGGCTGCTTCGATGCAAAGCCTTTCAACAAAATCAGTGGTGTCGCGCACGATTTCCTTTAAAGAAACGCGGCCTACCAGTTCGCTCATATCCGCTGGAGAACGAACAAGTTCTAGAGGCTGCTGCCCACGCTCCATCTCGCGGCGACTGACGCGACGGATGCTGAAGCCATAGAAGCCTTCTTCCCCTTCAGGAACCGATACAGCGCACACTTCGACATCTTCCAACTCACCAAATTGGGTTTGCAAGACGGTCGGGAAATTGCGGACGACGCCATATTTGACGAGATTTTCGAGGAGGATATTGCGGTCAACGCCCGGCCGACCCAAAAACCGTGTCAGGGATTCGCCATTGGCCTGCTCTGGAGTTGGCAAATGCACCAAATCGAGGAAAGCCGAATTTTCTGTGAGAATATTCAATTCCCGGTCTGTGACCACTAGGCCATCTGGTAGGAGGTTAATCGACGCCAACATGCGATGGCTACCATCTACTGCAATGGGCTCTGATCGTTCAGCGGGAACCAACCGAACCAAGAAGTGCATGCTACGATCCTGCCTAAACAGGGAGGCGCTCACATTCAACTGCCGACCATTGGAAGTCAGGCTGGTTTGCGGAGCCGAGCGGCTGGTTGATGCCTGAGCGACCGAAAGAAGTGACGCAGCATCTTCTTGGTTTTGCACCGCAAACAGACGCGAAAATGGCTTACCAACTAGAGACCCATCTCCACCGATCAGGCGGTCTGCTGCCGGGTTGGCTTCTGCTACACGACGGGTAGAGCCGTCAATAATGAGAACAGCTTCGCTGGTCGACTGAAAAAGCATGCGATAGCGCGATTCAGACGTCCGCATCCTCGCATAGTCCCGTTCCATCGACTGCTGCGCTTGCAACAGACGCTGCTGCAGAACTGACGCGGCGCGATGGTCGCGGCCAATAGCGATAATCCGACCATCATCCCCGGTGCCGACGGCCACATAACGCAAGGCAACAGAATCGCCCCGGCGAGAAGGGTGGTTGAGCTCACGCCAGCGGATCGCTTTATCAGACGCTGCATCGCGCAACATCTCTTCGACTTTTGGACGGCTATCTTGCGTGACCGTGTCTGACCAAGGCTTGTTTACCCAGCTTTCAAAATCATCGAGCTGCAGGTCTGAATTACCAACGGCCAAATCGCAAATCACACCGTCGCGGTCTATAACAATGGCCACATCGCCACCGGCAGCCAGAACCTTAACCGCAATCGAAGCCTCTAAGTCGCCAAGCGCTGCCGGTTGCAGCAGTGGACCGAAGTTTTGATTGGCGGGGGTATGTTCCATATGTGCGATAAAAACCTTGAAACTAGCATAAACGGTTAATGCCTGTGAGTGTGCTCGTATATGACTGTTTCAGCGATGGCGATAGCTTCTCTTCCGTCACTAGCAGAGAAATCGGCCCCGATGCTCGCTGCCATTTCAGGCCGCCCAACAATGTGGCTACCACCAACCATCACCAGAATATGGCGATTGTGTGAGACTTTACGCACCTGACGGATCAATTCTTTGACAAATGGGACCTGAGCTTCGCCAGAAATGCCAATTCCGAGGATATGGAAGCTCTCACTGCCCACAATTGCCAAGACGTCATTGATGCGTGAATTGGGCTCACACAGGGTTCGCCAGCCCGCACGCCTGAATAATTCGTCCACCATGCGGATGCCAAAGCTGTGCATTTCGCCTGCTGGCGTCACAAAAAGACCCGACGCCAAGTCTGCGCGAATAACTTTTTCGTCGCGATCGGTATCGCTCAGCCGATTCAAAAGTGTCTGCAGCCGACCAAGGCCGATCGTGACATCTGAGAATGACGCAGTATCATCTTCCCACATCGAACCTAAATGCCGAGCTGCCGGTGCCATGAGGTCAACATAAACTTCATCTAAGCGGAGACCAGAATTTAAATAGGCCTGTAGAATTACTTCAACGTCATCGACTTCGTGGGTGAGCAAGATGTGGGCGAGATCAATCACGGCGGACTGCCCTGGCTCTTTGCCGGAGACCTGTCCGAGATTTTGGTCGCGATGGGTTTTGTGGGCCAGCATGAGACGGGGAATAATGTCGCCTTCAACCATCTGCGCCAGCAACTCCATAATCTTTACATCTGTTGATTTGTCGCTGCCATGCGCTGGAGCGGACTCAGTTTTTTTCCAGGCTGGCGTTGAGCCTTGTTTGATATCTTCTTGGCCGTGGCTTCTGGGGTCCAAGTGCACTAAGGTGTCTTGATTGGACATTTTGCTTCTCCAGATCGTTTTCGGAGTCAAACCGTCTCGTGCGCGTCCAGCTACGCGCTGCCCCCTGTTGTTGGTTCCCGCCTTACGAGGAAATCAGTCATCAGGACATTCCAAACCAGCGTAGCAGCCTTATTTTCTAAGCTTTTTCTGACCTCTGGTTTCATCAACTTACACGAAGATTCAATATGAGCCAGAGCCAAATTGAAAAATTAATCCCCAAAAGCCAAAAAGTGTCAGTTTTATTAGGCGTCCAAATAACTTGACAATCAAAGTGGGCATGCGAAACTGAGGGATGGCGTAGGCACTTTTCGTCGCACGCTGCCGGAAATCAAGAATGCATTCCTTGCATATCTCATCAAAATCAGTGTCTTCGCATGCATTTTGCGAGTGCGAAGCTGCGCCTGCGATAGAGCAGGGTGCGAGATACCTGGGGGTTCATACGGCTGAGATTTTCAGTGCGGATCAAGCCGGTGTTGACTGTGTTTTATCCAACCTTCCTGCCAGCATGCTCAATCCGGCGACCGCAGAACGGTCTAAATCGCCAAGAAAGCCGCTCTACACGCCTGAACAACGGGCGCGACGTGATGCGACACCTTGGACTTTAGTTCAGGCTATCTTGGCACCGCTACAATTTCTGGTTTTCCTGATCAGCTTGGGCTTAGTCGCTTACTATCTCAGCACAGGAAAAGGGTATGAAGCGGCAACGATCTCCATCCTGATCAAGACATTCTTGCTTTATACCATCATGATTACGGGCTCGATCTGGGAAAAGGTGGTCTTTGACGAGTGGCTCTTTGTAAAAGCCTTCTTCTGGGAAGACGTCTTTTCGATGTTGGTCCTCGCCCTCCAAACTCTTTACGTTGTGGCCCTTCTCAAAGGCTGGTGGACCCCTGAACAACAGGTCTATATCGCGGTCGCTGCCTATGGGACGTATGTGATTAATGCAGCGCAATTCCTTTGGAAGCTGCGCGTAGCGCGCCTGGAGGGCAAGAAAAGTGATGCGGGTTCGCAGAGCGGGCAGATGTCACCCTCCAATGCAGCCTCCAGCTCCACTTGGGCGGGGCAACAAACATGACACCCCAAGCCGAAAAAATCGCTGCTGCGTGGCGTCAGTTGTTTGTCAGCATGCTGCCCTTTTCAGATTCAGCAAGCAAAGATTTGCCCATTAGCCGGCTCTTACGCTTATCCTTGTTTCAAATCTCTACGGGGATGGCCGCAGTCCTATTAACCGGGACACTCAACCGGGTCATGATTGTCGAGCTTGGCGTGAGTGGCACTTTAGTCGCTTTGATGGTGTCCCTGCCGCTCTTGTTTGCACCAATGCGTGCCCTGATCGGCTTTAAGTCAGACATACATAAATCTTACTTGGGCTGGCGTCGCACGCCCTTTATTTTTATGGGGACCATGGCGCAATACGCCGGACTGGCTATTATGCCATTCGCATTGCTGATCCTGTCGGGCGATGGGCAAGGGCCGATCATCTTTGGACATATAGGGGCGGCACTTGCTTTCTTGCTCGTCGGTGCCGGTATGCACACTACCCAGACAGCAGGCTTGGCTTTGGCAACCGACCTTGCAACGGACGAGACCCGGCCACGCGTCGTAGCACTACTTTATGTCATGCTCTTGGTGGGCATGCTGATTTCATCCTTGATTTTAGGCGGCTTGTTGGCAGATTTTAACGCCATGCGCCTGATCCAAGTCATTCAAGGTGCAGCGGTTGTTTCGTTTATCCTAAATGCCGTCGCCGTGTGGAAGCAGGAGATTCGCAACCCTGCCCTCACGGCACCAGACCGCAAGCGGCCTATCTTTAAGGACCAATGGAACCTGCTCATGCAGCAGGGGCGCACGGTTCGCCTGCTGGTTGCTACGGGCCTAGGCGCGGGTGCCTTTGCCATGCAGGATGTCCTTTTAGAACCCTATGGCGCTGAAGTACTGGGTATGGATGTCGGCTCCACAACAGCTTTGACTGCCCTTTGGGCGGCGGGGACATTGACTGGATTTGCGTTTGCCTCCCAACAGCTAAGCCGGGAGGGCGAAGCCCATCGGCTCGCAGGCTATGGTGCCCTAATCGGCGTTGTGGCCTTTGCCTGTGTCATCTTGGCCGGTGCGCTCTCCTTGACCCCTCTTTTCTGTTTAGGCGTGATCGGCATCGGCTTGGGTGGCGGCTTGTTTTCGATTGGTACGCTGACGGCGGCCATGGCTTTGGCCAGTGAAGGCCAGCAGTCCGGCCTCGCTCTTGGGGCATGGGGCGGCGTGCAGGCTACGGCGGCCGGCCTTGGTATTGCGCTTGGCGGCGGTATTCGCGACCTCGGTGCTCAAATGACCGCTTCCGGGGCACTTGGAGCGGCGTTCAGCGGCCCAGCGACAAGCTATGGCATTGTCTATCACTTTGAAATCGGACTGCTATTTGCAGCTCTCGTGGCGATCGGTCCGCTCGCCAAGCACGCGCCGGGCCCATCGAAAATTCGTGAAGCACAAGAGATCAACAACACAGGGGAGCGTCGTTTTGGGCTCTCGGAATTCCCAACCCTCTAACTACGATGGAGAAGTGACATGTATAACCAATATTTCGCGGGGACCGTGGATGTCACAGAGATAGTTCTCTATCTCTTCTTTGCCTTTTTCTTCTTGTTGGTACTTTACCTTTTGCGCGAGGGTCGGCGCGAAGGTTTCCCACTGGAAGATGATGTCACAGGCGCTCTAGAATCTACCCCAGGCGGGCTTTTTCCCTCCACGCCAAAGACCTTTAACATGCCTGACGGCAGTAAGCTGGTAAAACCAGACTCATCTCGCGACACCCATGTAACCCACTTTAAGCGGACAGCTAAATGGTCCGGCTCTCCAATTGAGCCCGATGGAAATCCTTTGTCGGCTGGCATTGGTCCGGGCGCTTATGCCGTGCGTGCGGATACGCCGGATATGACCAATCATGGCACGACGCGCCTTGCACCGCTGCGCATCGCGACCGATTATTCGATTGATAAGAAAGATCCAGACCTGCGCGGCTTTGCTTTGGTGGGTCTCGACGGGTCAGTCGCTGGGGCTATTAAAGACATTTGGGTAGACCGAGCTGAATTCCTCGTCCGCTATCTTGAAGTCGATGTCACGCCCGAAGGTGGGCCGGCCAAACATGTGCTCGTGCCCATGACGATGTGCGTCGTACAGAAGAACCTCAGCCGCGTTCGCCTTGATGCAGTCTTGGGTAACCAAGTCGCAGGCGCGCCAACTCTTGCCAATCCAGACCAAGTGACTTTGCTGGAAGAAGAAAAGATCGTTGGCTACTTTGGTGCAGGATATCTCTACTCCACACCTGATCGGTCGGAGCCAATACTATGAGCGTCGAGCACGATTTTGAACCCATTCGCGGCCTGCCAGGCGACCTACCTCCGGGTGAAACCATCCTGTGGCAGGGGGAGCCTGACTGGACTCTTATGGCGCGACGTGTTTTCCGAGTTGACTGGGTTGCGGCCTATTTCGTGCTGTTGATGATGTGGCGCGTGGTTGAGGGAGTCGCAAATGGTCAGGACCTTGGCACGGCGCTTTTAGCCGCGGTTTGGGTAGCCCCGATCGGCATGGTCGGCCTAGGCCTCTTGGTGGGCTTAGCCTATTTGAACAGCCGCACGACGGTCTATACTTTGACCAATCGCCGCTTGGTAATGCGATTTGGCGCAGCGATGACCAAAGCTATCAATATCCCCTACAAGATTATTGAGAGCGCTGCGGTCAACCAATTGGCCGACGGCAGTGGCGATGTTGCTTTGCAATTGGTGAAGCCCAACAAAATCTCGGTCGTGTTGCTGTGGCCCCATGCCCGTCCTGGCTTCATTGTTCAGCCGCAACCCTCGCTACGTTGTCTGCGCGACGCTGCCAAGCCTGCAGCCGTTCTCGCAGAAGCACTGCGCCTCGCGCATGAGCAAACTCATGCCACGACCCCACGCGTTGACGATGTCTCAAAGGCGTCAAACGGAGCGGGCGTTGGGGCACAACCAGCTCTCGCCTGACTTGCCTTGGGGCTCGCCCAGCTTCGGCAGGGCGGGCCCCAGCGCTTCATTAACGCCTTAAGTCCAATGGAAGGAAAGTTACCATGAGTGCAATTGACCATGAGCCATTTCCAAAAGCGGCCTTATTTGCTGCGGGCAGCTTGATCGCTTTGTCGCTGGTCGCTGCAGTCGTGGGGCGCTATCAGAATCTCAACCCGCCAATCGATTCAATTGTTTCAGCACCTATTCCCAGCACTGTACTCAAGTTGCGTTTTACCGATGAAGCTGACGGCTCCGTCATCGTGCGTAATGCCACGACGGGTGCGACGCTTGACGTCATTGTGTCTGGCGAAGATGCCTTTATCCGCGCTGTGATGCGGGGTTTTGTTCGCGATCGTAAGGTGCGCAATATTGGTGCCGAGGTACCATTCAACCTGTCCTTGTACCCGAACAAGCGCTTGACGATGTCTGATCCAACAACAGGTAAGGAAATCGATTTGCGCGCCTTTGGTCCAACCAATGAGGGGGCGTTTGCTCGATTCTTGGCCACGCCAGAGGCTCGATGATGGCAGGCTGCCACTTTAGTTTTCGTGCTAAGCGAGGCCGGTAATGGACCTCGCCACCCTTGCTGCGCCGATTGTAACCACAGTTTTCGCCTGGTGGTTTAGTACGGGCATTATTCTGTTGCTGGTCCGGTTACCGCCAAAGAGTTACGGCACAGCACTCAGCCTGTTTGCTTTAGTCTTAGCGGTAGCCACTGGTGGCGTAATCATGACCGCGGGCGACAATACCACATCTGCGGCTTACATTGCGGCGGGCTGCGCCTTGTGTATCTGGGGCTGGCATGAGGCAAGTTTCCTTATGGGCAAGATCACCGGGCCCCGGCCAGCTGCCTGCCCACCCGATGCCAAAGGCTGGACACGCTTTAAGTTTGCGACTTTAACGGTCATCCATCATGAGATAGCGATTTTTCTAACACTTTTGGCACTAATTGGCCTAACTTGGGGCCAGCCAAATCCAGTAGCGGCTTGGACATTTGGCATTTTGTTCGCGATGCGGATCAGCGCCAAACTCAACATATTTCTTGGCGTACCCAACCTAACAGATGAATTCTTCCCGGCACATCTGGAGCATCTGAAATCCTATTTGCCCAAGCGGCCGATGAACGCGTTAATGCCGGTTTCGGTAATAGGATCGCTCATTCTGTGCGCTTGGCTAATGACCCAAGCAGATCAGGCCATCGAAGGTTCTGCTATGGCAACGGGCTTTATCTTGTTATTTACCCTAGCTGCATTAGCTCTCTTGGAGCATTTCTTTATGGTCTTGCCAGTTCAAGACGCCGCGTTGTGGCGGTGGGCGTCGCCGAGTAAGAGCGTGCAAAAATCAGAAGCAAAACCAACCGAGGACAAAGATCTAAGTGCAACTGCATGGGAGTCGACGAAGTGAATAATCTTGTAGCGACCCCAGTTGAGCCGCTCTTGTCCCAAAAGCCTCGCTCCGCGTCGCCCTCGCTAATCATTCCAGCTATTGGGACGGACGGCCTTTTGTTTCCGATTGAGAAGCTTAAGGCACATGAAGATGGAACTTTGCATCTAGCCGTTTCCATCTTTGTCTTTTGTGGCCCAAAACTTTTGATCCAGAAGCGTGCAGCGAGCAAATATCATTGCGGGGGCCTATGGGCGAATACTTGCTGTACTCACCCACACTGGAACGAAGCACCAGAAGACAGTGCACGCCGCCGATTGTATGAAGAGCTTGGCATCAAGCTCGACCTGCAGCCAACCCGTGTGGTTGAGTATTATGCAGAAGTCTCCAATAATTTGATCGAGCATGAGCGCGTTCAGGTTTACCGCGCGGATGTTGCCAGCCAAAATCTCGCTTTTGACCTCGCCCCCGAGGAAGTGGCTGACGTTCGCTGGGTAGACGTGCACGATCTTAAGGCAGATGCCGTCGCGAACCCACAGCTCTATGCGCCTTGGTTCAAGATTTATTTGGCCCGATGGCATGAACTGGGCCTTTAGGACCCGGAGGCTCTTAATCCGCCAATCTGGATAAAATGTCGCCCAAAAGGCGGGTTACGACATCGCGCGCCTCTTGAATCGACAGATCCTGCTCAAACCGCAATGCGTGCCAATTCTGGAAACTCAAAACTACCTTGATGCTGCGGGTAGATAAGGCGTCAGCCAGAATATGCTCCGGCAGCAGGGCTTCCACCGTGCTGGCTTCCAATTGCAAGGTTCGTCGATATTCCTCAGTCAGAAAGGCGGAGTGAAAACGCTTGAAGCTTGTCGACAGCCGAAAGGGGTGGATGCGCTCAAAAATTGCGGCACGCCTCTCAACAACGTTCATAAGCCGCTCCTTCCAAACACTCCCCGGCACAGGCTCGTCAAGGAGTGGCATAACCTCGGCAGAAACCCGCTCACTCACCTCTTGATACAGCGTATCCATATCGTCGAAATGGCGGAACACCGACCGCAAGCCGACGCCGGCAACTTCAGCAACTCGTGCAGCGCTCGGGGACAAATCACCTCCCTCAACCAGTTGGAGGAGAGCAGCAACGATCTTGTCGCGACTGGTTTGGCTGCGTGCACGGCGTCCATCGCTAGGCGGATCAGAAGGGAAACGTATTTTTAGGATCGTCGCAGAAGCCATCGTTAATCTCTTGCCTTAAAAAGCCAAAATGGCAAGTCAAACCACCAGCCGGCCTGCTTGTCGGCATCATATTGACATGTTAAGTGTCAATAAATATCAGCGAGGTGTGCGAGATGATTGGATTTAGTATCGCGGCGTCTGTCCTGTCTATGCTAGCAGCAAGTCCCGGCGAAAGCACGCCAACGACTAAGCAGCGAGACCAAGTGCGCAAAGCCTGTATGGCAGATGTGATGCACCTGTGCCCGCGGGAAGCTTCTGCCCGCGACCGTCAGGGCGTTCGCGCCTGCCTCAAGGCCAATCTCTCCAAAACTTCACAAGCGTGTCAAACCAGCTTGAGGACGGCTGGAGCAGATCGTGAAACACAAAGCAATTCCGGCCGCCCGCCGTCTTCTAATCGGTTAACCCCTCCCGCACCCAAATCTTAGGAGTCCACATGTTACCTTGGATCATCTGGGGCACTGCCTTGTTACTCTATCTTCTATTCCGGCTTTGGTACGACAATTGGCAAGGGCCAGTGAAGCCACACGAGATTGAAGCTTTCCTTGACTCTGTCGGGGATAGACTGGAGGAGACCGGCAATAGTCGGGCGATTCTGAGGGCATTTCTAGAACAGGACGATGGTGGTGAATTCCTCATGCTCAATCTCGTTAAGGCTGAGATGGGCGAGGTTGAGGACCCAAGCACAGGTGAAATGGTGCGGGGCTTCGAGTTGCTGAAGCGTTACTCTGAACGCTTCATGCCTGTACTGCTGGGCCGTGGCGGTCATCCAGGCATCGTTGGGCGTAAGGTTGGAGGCTATGTAGACGCTTGGAACACATCCCCCGACCCAGGCTGGACTTTGTTTGGCCTAATGCGCTACCGCAGTCGGCGCGACATGATGCGCTTGGCCTCAGATCCAGCCTTTATTGCCGCCCATCCCGAGAAGATTCTGGGAACGCCGGTGACGTTCTCCTTTCCAACCAAGAGGACGATTAGCCTCTATATCGGGCCTCGCGCGTCGGTTCTTTTGATCCTCGCCTTGGCAGCCGCTCTCGTTCAATTGGCCTTGGGGGTGTGAAGGCGCGCACGGGGGAAAGATAATGTGCCGCCCGCCAGCAGGTTTTGATAATCGAACTCTGGCTCGGTGATGGCCAGGCCACGCAGCATAACAACCGCCGTATTTGACCGAGTAATCTGTAGCATTTTCCCGTTCGTCAAATGAAGCCTAGCTTGGCGGACCAATGGGCGGCCTAAAGTAAAGCGCCCACTCGCGGGCTCAACCGGGTAGAAGCCCAAAGCAGCAAAGATGTACCACGCACTCATCTGCCCACAGTCGTCATTGCCGATAATGCCGTCAGGACGATCCGAATAAAAAGTTCGAGCAATTTGCGCGACTCTCTCATGGCCGCGCTCTGGCGCGTCGGTATAGGCGTAAAGCCATGCGATATGATGGCTGGGTTCGTTGCCGTGCGCATATTGGCCAATCAAAGCCTCTTGGCCTAAATGCTTGTTATCGCCCAGAGATGGAAGTGAGAAAAACCTATCCAACCAGGCCGCCAACCCATTTGTTCCGCCAATAAGCTCACGAAAACCCTCTACATCGTGCAATGCAGGGGTAGGCGTATATTGCCAGGCATTGGCCTCGGTATAATCGCCGGGGTTATTCATGGGCGAAGTGGGCACCAAGGGATCAAATGGGGTTCGCCAGCCACCCGCTTGATTACGCGCACGCATGGTTTGGGTTCCTGGATCAAAGAGTTTTTGATAGCCCAGCGCGCGGGATTGAAAGCGTCGCGCGACATGATCCTTACCCAAAAACCGGGCAACTCGCGCGACGGCATTGTCGCCAATACCATACTCCAACGTCTTGGAAACGGCTTCGCCTTCGCCAAGGTCATAGGGTAGATAGCCATATCTCTCGTAAGCCATCCAATCTTTCTGAGCCCACGATGGTGCATTTGGGCGCGGTTGTGTCGACGTGGCAATCATAGCGGCCAAAGCCTCCTGGCGATCAAACCCGTTGAAGCCTTTTAAAACCGCATCGGCAATGACCGGCAGAGCCGGGTTGGCGATCATCGTCCAAGTCTCTTGCCCCCATGCGGTCCAGATCGGCAAATAACCTTGAGCGCGATGATGATCCAACAAGGTTTGAACCATCCCGTCCACCCGTTCGGGGACGATCAAGGTAAAGAGCGGATGGACCCCTCGAAACGTGTCCCAGAGCGACAAGGTGCTGTAGTAGTGCCCTGTCTTTGTTTGGATCACCGCCCCTTTGGGGCCGCGTACGCGTCCATCAACGTCGGCTATATCGCTTGGGTGGATCAGAGTGCGATAAAGCGCCGAATAGAATATCCGCTTCTCTTTGGTACTTCCCTCTATCTCAATCCGCCGCAACAGGCCGTTCCACTGCCTGCGGGCGGCCTGTACAACAGCTTCAAATTTTGGCTGCCCAAAGGCGGCAAGACTTGCCTTGGCACCGGCAACATCCACAGTTGATAGCGCGATACGGGCCTCCAACTGCTTGGCTTGCCCCAAGTCAAACTCAAGGATGAAGCGTGGGGCTTGGTCACCTTGCTGGGGGGGCAGAGTAATGATCCGCGCAATCGGTTGATCAAATCGAACGAAGAAGGACGCCTCACGCTCCACCCAGTTTTTAGACCAGACGGTGCCGCTGATCTCGCCGCCAGCCGCATCGGTTTGAACTTCCGATTTCAAAACGCGTGGGCCATCGCCAAACAAAATGCCGTGCTGAAGATCAAGAAGGACTTGCACCTTGCCGGCCCGCTGGAAGGTATAGCGCTGAATTGCAACGCGTTGACTGGCCGTCAGCTCTACCCGAACGCCATGATCCTTCAGCGTTACCGCATAATAGCCAGGGCTTGCTTGCTCGGTCGCTTTTTCGAAACTGCTGCGGAAGTCCGTAGTAGCGCCAGTCCATTTGGAACCGGTTGACGGTTGGAGCAATATGTCGCCGAGCTCACCAATACCCGCGCCGCTAATATGGGTGTTGGAAAAACCCATAATCGAGCGGGCTTGATACTGATAGCCGCTCGAATAACTCCAGCCGCGATCTTCCATGTCAGGGCCAGGTGCCACCATGCCAAAGGGCACCACTGCTCCGGGGAAAACGTGCCCAGTACCATCGGTTCCAATGAAAGGATCAACAAAACGGAGGGGATGTTTCTCAAGCGCGATTGTTGGTGTGGCAGCCACAAGAAAAGCCAAGCCATAGAGCCAAAGGACAAATCTAATGAGAGCTTTCATCTATACTTCGCTCCTGGCTATCATTCGGCAAAAAACAACAAAGACCGATACAGATTTGACTTCCAATAGTCCCAGTCATGGCCGCCAAGCAGCTCCTCATAGGTGTGGGCGATGCCGGCGCTTTCCATTTTTTTATGTAACGTGCGATTGGCTGCCAATAGTTGATCGTGTGTGCCGCAATCAAAGCGGATACGTGGCAAGGACCCTTTTGCTCCTTCTAGCGCCGAGAATACATCTTGATCGAAGGCTTCAGAACTCCAACTTTCGGTTGTCTCTTCGATAAGGCTGGCCAGTTGGTCTAGATGGGTCACTGATGAATGGGCGCTGATCGCCTTATAAAGGCGGGGATATTTCGCACCCAGACGAAGCGCTGCAAAGCCACCCATCGACAGCCCGGCAAGATAGCGCGGCGAAGCTGGACTACAAGCCTTTGCCAATTGGTAGGCGATCGTTGGAACTTCCTCGACAATCCATTGTTCATAATCAGCATCCGTATGCGAAATATATCCGGAGCCGTCGCCCCAAAGGCCATCTGACGGCATCAAAAGTATCATGGGGGAGATCAATTTTTGCGCCATCAAGGCCCGGGCGGTGAGGTGCGCTTCGCCTTTAAACGCCCAAGCCCAATGCGAGCCATAAACACCATGCAGCAGGGTAACGATTGGCAGGGATGT
>JBEAVQ010000183.1:0-3515 GCA_041160865.1 Pseudomonadota bacterium
GGCCGCAAGTGGACTATACGGTCAATCCTGCAGTCGGTTTCCCGACTGCAACAGGGCCTGAAGGCTCCACCGAGCCTGTGGGCCATGCCCTGCCGGCTTGGGACTGTATCACCGGGCAGCAGGCCGCTATGGCCATTATCGCAGCAGACCGTCATCGCCGGAAAACGGGCAAGGGTCAGTTGATCGAACTGGCTTTAAAGGACACCGCCCTCGCCATGCTGGGCAATCTTGGGATTATTGCGGAAGCCAGCATTAATGGCAGCGACCGACCCAAGATGGGCAATTCGCTATTTGGGGCCTATGCGCAGGATTTTGTGTGCCAAGACGGTCAAAGGGTTATGGTCGTTGCCCTCACCGACCGGCAATGGCGCAATCTAAAGGCCGCGACGTGGCAGACTTGAGCCAGCGCCTTAATGCCGACTTAGACCAAGAAGGCGAACGCTTTATCCATCGTCACGCCATTACAGCGCTACTTAAGCCCTTCTTTGAAGCACGCACGTTCTCAGATGTCGCAACCAGCCTCGCGGGCGCTGACGTGACGTGGAGCCAGTATCGGACGTTCAAGCAAGCCGTCGAGGAAGATCCCGATTGTAGCCTCGACAATCCGATGTTTGCGATGCTGAACCAGCCAGGCATTGGTAGCTATCTGATGCCCGGCAGCCCGATCCACTTTATGGGGATGGACCGCCTAGCCCCTGCCCCTGCGCCCATTTTGGGCGAGCATACCTTGGAAATCCTCACCGAAATCGGCTTTTCCAACACCGAGATCGCCTCGCTGCACGATACAAAAATTGTCGCCAGCCCCAAATGAAAAAGGGCTTGAAGCAGATGCTTCAAGCCCCCTCGTTCAGAATCTTGATCTGATCAATCGGCCTTGGGCTTACGCTTGCGGAAGGCAGGATTGAGTTCCATTTTGCGGATGCGGATCGACTTAGGCGTGATTTCAACCAATTCATCATCATCGATCCACGCAATCGCTTGCTCCAACGTCATCCGGCGTGGCGGGGTGAGGCGCATGGCTTCATCCTTGCCCGACGAACGCACGTTCGACAGCTTCTTTTCCTTCAGAGGATTGACGTCCATGTCTTCTGGCTTGGCGTTTTCGCCAATGATCATGCCCTGATAGACGTCTTCGCCACCGTCGATGAACAAGACGCCACGCTCTTCGAGATACCACAGCGCATAGACCACCGACTTACCGCTGTCGTTGGCAATCAACGCGCCATTGTGGCGGCCATTGATATTGCCTTTCCAAGGCGTCCAGCTGTGGAAGATGCGGTTCATAATGCCAGAGCCGCGGGTGTCGGTCAGGAACTCTGAGTGATAGCCGATCAGACCACGTGCAGGTGCTAAGAAGGTGACGCGAGTCTTGCCGCCGCCCGAAGGACGCATGTCTTGCAACTCGCCCTTGCGGATCGACATCTTCTCAACGACGACGCCAGCATATTCATCATCCACGTCGATGACGACTTCTTCCAGCGGCTCCATTTTCTGACCGGTATCTTCGTCTAGCTTGGTCAAAACGCGTGGGCGCGAAATCGACATTTCAAAGCCTTCACGGCGCATGCCTTCCAAGAGCACGCCGATTTGCAATTCGCCACGGCCTTGCAGCTCATAAGCGTCCTTGTCGGTGGTCTCGGTGACTTTGATTGCTACGTCGGTTTCTGCTTGCTTCAACAAGCGGTCACGGATTACGCGGCTTTGCACTTTGTCGCCATCGCGACCGGCCAACGGGCTCGAGTTCACCATAACGGTGACCGACAGGGTTGGCGGATCGATTGGGGTTGCGTGAATGGCTTCGGTTACGTCCATATCGCCGATGGTGTCTGCCACAGTGGTGGTAGACAGACCTGCGATGGAAACGATGTCGCCTGCTTCTGCCTCTTCAATCGGCTGACGGCGCAGACCACGGAAAGCCAACACTTTAGAAATGCGCGAACGTTCGATGGTCTTGCCGTCAATGCTGAGGCCCTTCACGACTGTACCAGCCGTCAAGCGCCCACTTTCAACACGGCCTGTCAGAATACGACCCAAGAATGGGTCTGAATCCAACATGGTCACCAACATTTTGAATGGCTCGTCACGGCGCAGGGCTGCGTCCGGGGCAGGTACATGTTCAATAATGGTCTCAAACAGCGGGTTCAGATTTTCGCGCGAGCCATCGAGCATGAGCGAGGCCCAGCCATCGCGGCCAGACGCGTAAACGGATGGGAAGTCCAATTGCTCATTGGTGGCATTGAGCGCCATGAACAGCTCAAACACTTCATCGAGAACTTCGTCAGGACGCGCGGTTGGGCGATCAACTTTGTTCAGAACCACGATCGGGCGTAGGCCTAGTGCCAAGGCCTTGGTTAGAACGAACTTCGTCTGTGGCATTGGGCCTTCGGTTGCGTCAACCAGAAGCAGACAGCCATCCACCATCGACAGAACGCGCTCCACTTCGCCACCAAAGTCGGCGTGGCCTGGGGTGTCGACGATATTGATGCGGACTTCGTCAGCGCCTTGCCCATATACAATGCTTGTGCACTTGGCCAAGATCGTGATGCCACGCTCTTTTTCTTGTGGGTTGGAATCCATCGCGCGCTCGGCACGGGCTTCATTTTCGCGGTAAGCACCGCCTTGAGCCAACAATTGATCGGTCAGCGTGGTCTTGCCATGATCAACGTGGGCGATGATCGCAATATTGCGTAGCGCAGCCGATGAAACTGGCGCGTCAGAAAGGGTGGTCACGGGTCATGCTCCGGGAGGAAATCTGCAGTGGAGGCCCCATCTACCCATGATCGAAATCAGGCGGCGGAGGCCTTAGTGTGCCGGGGCTATAGCAGCAAGGTGGGGGGTGCGGCAAATCGACCGCTGCGTTAAGCTAATTGGGTGTCCCAAACGCTCGACAAACAAGGTCCTGTCAGACTATGCCGATGTCGAATTGTAGGGGAAAACCATGTCTAATGATGTGATCGTCGTGTTTGGTGGCTCAGGTGTTTGGTGGCTCAGGCTTTGTCGGCCGCTATATTGTGCGCGCGCTAGCAAAAGCGGGCAAACGCGTACGCGTGGCGATGCGACGCCCCCATTTGGGCCAAGATTTGCGGGTTATGGGTGATGTTGGGCAGATTCAGTTGGTTCAAGCCAATGTCCGCAACCCCGAAAGTGTCGCGCGGGCGCTAGAAGGTGCAACCGGCGTTATCAATCTAGTTGGCATCCTCTACGAGACAGGCAAGCAATCCTTTCAGGCCACACAGTTGGAAGGCGCGCGGATCGTTGCAGCCGAATCAGCCAAGGCTGGCATTACCCGTTTCATTCATATGTCGGCGCTCGGCGCAGACCCCGCATCGGCTTCCAAATATGGGCGCACCAAGGGGGAAGCAGAATTAGCTATGCGCGAATTGATCCCCACTGCCACCATCCTGCGCCCCTCTATCATCTTTGGACCTGAAGATAATTTCTTCAACCAGTTTGCGGCGATGGCACGGATGTCACCTGCCTTGCCCTTGATTGGCGGCGGCCACACCAAGTTTCAG
>JBEAVQ010000099.1:0-9369 GCA_041160865.1 Pseudomonadota bacterium
CGCGAGGTCTTCCTCGCCCCAAATCATCAGCGTGGGCACTGTGATGGGGGACACCTTGTCGCGGGTAAAATTCTTGAAGCCTGTGGTCTGTGCGGCTGCCCGATAATAATTGACCATTGCCGTCAACGCGCCCGGAATAAGGGCATTGTCGCGATAAACCTGAAGAACCTCTGGTCCAAAATTAGTCTGGTCCATCGCAAGGGCGCTAAAGGCCCGACCAATCGCCTGCGCGCCGCCAGCGGCCATCAGCCTTTCGGGAAGCCATGGAAGTTGGAAGAAGAAGACATACCAACTCTTCTTCAATTGCTGCCAAGTCCGCAGGCCTTCGGCCAAGCGGGCGGGATGGGGAACATTGAGGATCACCAAGCGCTCAAGAGGGCGCTGGTTTGAGGCTGCAAATGCCCACGCGATCAAAGCACCCCAATCATGGGCGATCAACGTTACAGGCCGACCTTCAGATGCCTGATTGATCAGCTGGGCGACGTCCTCCATCAGATGTTCGATGGCATAATCCCGCATGGCCGTCGGTTTGGAACTATGGCCATAGCCGCGCAAATTGGGTGCCCAAACTTCATAGCCGAGCTTCACCAATAGCGGGATTTGAAAGCGCCAAGAGTGATTGGATTCCGGAAAGCCATGCAGCAGCACTGCAAGCTTGCTTCCGCCCTTGCCTGCAATAAGAGTCTCAAGGCGCTGCCCATTCGCTTCTATAAAGATGGTGTCACCAAAAGTTTCAAACGTCATCGGTTGTTCCTTTTATCCCAACTCTAACCAGATTGCGATGCGAAGCCTAGGCGACCTCCCTTAAGCAACCACGGACAAAGCGCTATCCGCCTCCTTGTCTTTGGTCTTGGTTGAGGGCATTTTGGCCCTATGAATATGCATGTCCCCTCCCAAGAGGCACCTGAAGCCCTAATGCTCGCCATGGGTGCCCGTGCCCGCGCCGCGGCCAAGGCCGTGCGTGAAGCCAGCGCTGACGCCCGTTCAGCCGCTCTACTTGCGATGGCGCGCCACATTCGCGCCGCTGCACCGGCCATTTTAGCCGCCCGCAGTGCGGCCGAAGGCCTGTCACCTTCCATGCTCGATCGTCTCAAGCTGGATCCCGCGCGATTGGAAGCCATGGCAGCGGCGGTAGACGATGTCGCTAGTCAGCCCGATCAATTGGGCGAAGTAATGAAGGATTGGACGCGGCCAAACGGCCTGCATATGCAGCGCGTCCGCATTCCTATCGGTGTGATTGGTATCATTTATGAGAGCCGTCCAAATGTCACCGCTGATGCAGGCGCTTTATGTCTGCGCTCCGGCAATTGCGTCATCCTGCGCGGGGGCTCGGACGCGATTGGCAGCTCAACTGAAATCACCAAAGCCCTGCGTGCAGGGTTGGCTGAAGCGGGCCTACCCGAAGATGCGATCCAATTGGTCGGTACAACCGACCGGGCCGCCGTGGGGGCCATGCTGGCCGGGCTCGAAGGCTCCATCGACATGATCATCCCGCGCGGTGGCAAAAGCCTCGTCGCGCGCGTGCAAGCAGAAGCCCGCGTCCCGGTGCTGAGTCATTTGGAAGGTATCTGTCACACCTATGTCCACGCTGGCGCTGATGCTGAAAAGGCTGTTGCCTTAACCCTCAATGCCAAAATGCGCCGCACAGGCGTATGTGGTTCGACGGAGACGCTATTGATCGACGAAGCAATTGCCTCCGCCCTGCTGCCCAAGATAGCGGCGGCGCTAATGGAAAAAGGATGTGAGCTACGCGGCGATGCGGCTGCCCAAGCCATCGTGCCGATGGCAGAGGCAACAGAAGAGGACTGGCGCACCGAATATCTCGCGCCAATCCTGTCTGTAGCCGTAGTGC
The DNA here is from genome assembly GCA_041160865.1 of Pseudomonadota bacterium. Classification (GTDB taxonomy): domain Bacteria; phylum Pseudomonadota; class Alphaproteobacteria; order Caulobacterales; family Aquidulcibacteraceae; genus Aquidulcibacter. Next base: position 1,853 of record JBEAVQ010000099.1, read on the forward strand.
CTGGGATTGAAGAGGCTGTCACTCACATCGCGCGCTATGGTTCTGGCCATACAGATTCCATTGTGACCGAGGATCACGTCGCTGCTGAGCGCTTCTTGCATGAAGTTGATAGCGCTATCGTTTTGGTCAATGCCTCTACTCAATATGCAGATGGTGGCGAGTTTGGCTTTGGTGGCGAGATCGGAATTGGCACCGGCCGCTTACACGCCCGTGGGCCTGTCGGGGCTGAAGGGCTGACGACTTATAAATATGTCGTGCGCGGCTCAGGTCAGACCCGTCCTTAGTTCGGGCATCGGTTAAATATGCGACCGGGGCCGGAGCCATCGACGGCTTGGCCTTCACGAACCAACACATAGGGCTGAAGCTCAGGCAGGCGGCCCTCAAAGTGCCATTCCTGCATCTGGTTTGGGCCAGTCTTTTTATAGCGCTCAACGGTCTGGTTACAGCCGACCGGCGCACAAACCCGGGTTTCAATCTCAATCAGGCCGTCGGGGCTGGAGCCAACACGTAATAGCTCCAGCTTTTCGCCATCGCCCTTTTTGCCAGACCCTACTTCGACTTGCGGTGTCGGGCCGATGCTAAAGGTCTGGAAGTTCTCTTTCTGATCACAAGATGTCGCACGCCAAACCGATTGACCCAACCAAGCTTGTGCAGGGTTGGCCGGCGTCGCAACCGCAGCAGTTCCGCCCCGCAGACCAGCAGGCTTTTTCGGCTTTGCCTCTGCCGGCATACCGAACAACATAGCTACCAGCACGGCGGTCAAGACTGTGGCGTTCAAGCGGGCAGGAAAGGGCATTGGTAATGACAATGGCATCAGGTAACTCCAGACCCTATTCTGCCTGATCCTACCTTGCTAGGGTGTGAACAAAGCTCGTACGCGATGCGGAAACATTCTGGCCCTGTGCGCCTTCACGGCCTATCGTTGATCCATGAGTGATCCAGTCTCCCTGCCCTCAGGAACCCCAAGGGGAAATCCGATGCGTGATGTCGCCTCTCTGATTGGGGGGCAGACACTGCTGCAGATTGCGGGCGGCCTGTTGAGTGTTTGGCTGCCGCTTCAGATGCAGGCACTTCAGTTCACGGGCACTCAAATTGGCTTGGTAGCCTCCGCCTATGGTCTTGGCTTTCTGGCCGGGGCTTGGTTCGCGCCAATTATGCTGCGCGCCATCGGAGCCATTCGCAGCTACGCGGCTGCCGCATCCATCGCCTGTGTGACAACACTTTTGCTCTATGCGAGTGAGTCTGCATGGGCTTGGTCGATCAGCCGCTTGCTGGCGGGGGCCGCGATTGCGGTTATGTTTGCAGCGGCAGAAGGTTGGATGGCGTCTGCGATCCCTAATGCGCGGCGCGGCGATGTAACCGGCTTTTACATGCTGTGCACCAAGCTGGGGCTTGTATCTGGGCCCTTCATTATTGGCTTTACCCATCCAGAGCCGAATGCACCGGGGCCGATGATGGCCGCCGCCGCCTTTTTAGCGCTGTCTTTGGTGCCTATCTCCATTGCCGACACAACGCCGCCGCCGCCCGCGACTGTCTTGCGCATGTTGCCCTCGCGACTGTTTAAGCTTGCGCCAGCCGCCTTTGTTGCCGCCGTAGGTTCTGGGCTGGTTAATGGCGCTGTTTTGTCGTTAGCGCCTCTCTATGCCAGCGAGCGGGGTGGGCCTCAGGCTGCAGCGACTTTCCAAGCCGCCGCTTGGATTGGCTCGTTGCTGGTTCAGTGGCACGCGGGTCGATTGTCTGACCGGATAGACCGACGCATCGTCCTGGCCATACTGATTGGCGTTCCAGCGATTGCGGCCTTTATTCTGGCCACGGTGGGTGCGGAGCTTTCGCTCGCCTTCAATACAATCCTGTTTGGTATTTGGGGGGCGGGGGCTTTGTCCTATTATGGTATTGCGGTCGCCCATTTGGGGGACCGCACACCCAGAACTGAGTTGGCGGCTGCAAGCTCTGGTCTTTTGTTTGTTTGGGCAGCGGGAACCATCATTGGCCCGGCCATCGGCGGCCTGTTGGTTGAGGTGACGGGCAGTGCGCTCTCCATCTTCTGGCAAGCCGGCGTGGTATCTGCCATCATGGTGCCGTGGGTCTTGTGGCGCACGGCGCGGCGTCCCGCAGTCCCGCGCGAAGACAAAGTGGGCTTTGGCCCCGTGCAAACAAACTCTGTCCTCGGTCAGATCTTGGCCATGGGGCGAAAGTCGTCCGATGACGAGGAACCTCACACCAAGCCATGAGTGCCCCTACGCTACCAACAGCCTTTCAGGCTTGGTTTACTGGACGTAACTGGGCTCCACGCGCCCATCAGCTTGATCTTTTGGCTGCTGATCAAGCTGGAGAGCATAGTCTCCTGATAGCGCCCACGGGGGCTGGGAAGACTTTGGCGGGCTTTTTGCCCAGCCTGATTGAACTGGCCGAGCCTATCTGTGAACCGCGAGGTCTCCACACGCTCTATATCTCGCCACTCAAAGCCTTGGCAGTGGATGTCCAACGTAATCTAATGACCCCCATTGGAGAAATGGGACTGCCTGTTCGGGTGGAAACGCGGACCGGTGATACACCCGCTACGAAACGTCAGCGCCAGCGCTATGATCCGCCTGACCTCTTGCTGACGACACCTGAACAAGTCGCCCTATTTGTCGGCATGCCAGATGCGGCCAATCTGTTTCAGGGGCTCAAGCGGATTATCATTGACGAGGCCCATGCCCTTGCACCGACCAAGCGTGGAGATCTCTTGGCGTTGGGGATGGCAGCGTTGCAGCGCTTTGCCCCGTCAGCGCGCCGTACGGGCCTTTCTGCTACTGTGGCTGATGACGCGGCCCTGGCTCAGTGGATTGCGCCTCAGGCTGGCTCTGAGGCCCGCTTTGCTCGCATTGTGCGCGGGCCAAAAGGCGTAGCACCTGAAATCTCTATGCTCTTGTCTGAGGAGCGCATTCCTTGGGCTGGGCATACGGGTCGCCACGCCATGCAGGAGGTCTATCAAGCCATTGAACAGACCCAGATGGCTCTGGTCTTTGTCAACACGCGATTCCAAGCCGAATTGGCCTTTCAGGAACTCTGGAAGATCAACGAGGCCAATCTTCCAATCGCATTGCATCATGGCTCACTCGATGTGTCGCAGCGCCGGAAAGTGGAAGAAGCCATGGCGCAGGGCCGGTTGCGCGCCATTGTTTGTACTTCAACGCTCGACCTTGGGATTGATTGGGGCAATGTTGACCTTGTGATTCAGATGGGGGCACCCAAAGGCTCTTCTCGCCTGATTCAGAGGATCGGTCGGTCCAATCACCGGCTCGATGAAGTCTCCAAGGCAGTCCTAGTACCAACCAATCGGTTTGAAATGCTAGAGTGCCAAGCCGCTCGAGATGCGGTCTTGGCGCAGCACCTTGATGGTCCTGTTCCCAGACGCGGCGCGATAGATATATTGGCGCAGCATATTATGGGATGCGCCGTTGGAGGCCCGTTTCAACCTGATGACCTCTTCGCTGAGGTCACCTCCGCAGGACCCTATCATCTGTTGCCGCGCGAACAATTTGATCGGGTCTTGGGCTTTGTAACCGATGGCGGCTATGCGCTCAAATCCTACGACCGATTTGCGCGATTAATCCGCGACGGGCAGGGCCGCCTCTTGTGCCGCAATCGCGAGGCCGCACGGGCTTGGCGCATGAATGTGGGTTCGATTGTGGCAGAGCCAGTTTTGAAAGTCCGCCAAGTCTCTGCAAACCGCTCTCGCCGACCTGGAACGCCAGCAGGGGGCAGTGCATTTGTGGGCGGCCGTGTTGTCGGTGAGATTGAAGAGTATTTTGTTGATGGCCTGTCGCCGCGCGATACTTTCTTATTTGCGGGCGAGGTCTGGCGCTTTGAAGGGGTCTCGGGTACTGATTGTCTGGTCAGTAAAGCGCATGACCAATCGCCGAAAGTGCCGTCATGGGCAGGCGGTAAATTCCCGCTCTCAACCTATCTAGCCGGCCGTGTGCGCACCATGATCGCCAATAAAAGCTATTGGCCGACCTTGCATCCGCAGTTGCAAGAATGGCTTCAGCTGCAAAATTGCTTTTCGATTATACCTCAAGAGGATGAAATTCTCGTGGAAACATTTCCGCGGAGCAATCGCTTCCATCTCGCCTGTTATCCGTTTGAAGGCCGACTTGCCCACCAAACCCTCGGCATGTTGCTGACCCGGCGCCTAGAGCGGCTGGGCCTCGATCCTTTGGGTTTCGTTGCCAATGATTATGCCATATCGGTTTGGGGGCAGAAGGATATGGCCCGCGTAGATATGAACCAGTTGCTGGATCAGGATATGCTGGGTGATGATCTGGAGGAGTGGCTGGAAGAAAGCGTCTTGATGAAGCGGACGTTTCGCACCTGCGCAGTCATTGCTGGTCTGATTGAGCAAAACCAAATCGGAAAGACGAAGACCGGCCGGCAAGTTACCTTTTCGTCGGATTTGATTTTTGATGTATTACGCCGCCACCAGCCAGACCATATTTTGTTGGAAGCAGCACGTTACGAAGCCGGTGAGGGGTTATTGGACATTCGGCGACTGTCTGAATGTCTGGAGCGCATTGCAGGCCAAGTCCGACACCAAAAGCTCGACCGAATTTCACCCTTTGCTGTGCCACTGATGCTAGAAATCGGCAAAGTCCCCGTCAATGGACAGGCGCTCGAAAACATTCTGGAAGAAGCTGCGGGTGAAAGCTTATTGCGGGAAGCAATGGGGCCAGATGCTTCAGGCTTGCTCTAGCCGCGCTGCCAAGGCCTCCAGTCGACCAGCTGCACCGTCCAAGGCTGTAACTGGAGCTGGATCAATGGCAGCCTGGGCAGCTTGTGCCCGAACATCACTCAAGCGCGCAATTTCGGCTTCAGCTTTATCGAGACGCACTTTCAAATCGTGCATCTCGTCAGCAACGATCAAAGCACCCATCAAGAAAAGTCGCTGGTCACCAATTTGTCCGACAGAACTGGCTAGGCGTTTGACATGATCATCGAAATAGCGGGCCAAGCGCATCACATGGTCTTCTTGGCCTTCATCACAGCCAATCGCATATCTGCGTCCATTTATTTCAATCTGTACTTTGGCCAACACACGGCTCCATGGGTTCGGTCAGACTTAAAACCGGTTCTGGTCAAAACGCCAGTGTTTAACCTGCATTGGAATAGGGCTTTTGAGTGACCCCCGGGCTTGTCCTTATGGTTGGCCGTGTAGCTGGCAAGCCGCTTTAGAGGAACATGCCGACGACGGTCGAAATGCCACCCGATATCAAGCCGATGATGGTGATCAAAACCGACGTAATCGTGAAAGCACTACCCATCTTCATGCCGAGGCCTGCCACAACTGACAAAGCGCCACAGCCCAAAACAGCTTGCAACCAAGGCACATCAGCGCCCCAGATCAGTGCCATACAAGCCACCATTGCAGCAATCAGGACACAGCCCCACTGTGTTGCAACCAAGAACGACTGATACATGGCAGATTGCTCTGCAATATCCATTTCGCCGGGGGTGTAGTGATCGTCGTGGCTGGCCATGTGAACTCTCCGTTATGCCCCTCTTAGCCGCGCAACGGGGTCTTAGGCAAGATAGAGATGCCAGCCAAACTGGATTCCAATGCGGCAATAGTTGCCAATGGCTGGTCTAAAAGCAGGTGATGCTGCGCTTCTGGAATGGTCACGAAGCCTGTACCCATTGGGAAAATCGTCTTCATATAGGTGAAAACGCGGTCTTCCATCAAAAATGAGTTACCGCCTCGCATAACAATGGTAGGAACCTTAAGTCGGCTGGCGCGCTCGGACATGATCATGGGCGAAAAGCTATTCCACAAGAATGGGTCAAACTGCCACGTCCAGCCCCCTTCGACCTGTTTCAACGAGCCCCGTGCAATATGGTCTAATGCCCAATGGTTCTCGCAAGGCTGGGGTGGGGCCAAACGAAAGCGCGCCAAGGCGTCATTTAGATTGGCATAAACCCGATTGGGGGCTGTGCGCTTGGGCGGCCCCTTCCACTCCTCGCCGGGCGGCTCGATTGGGCTGTCGAGCAAGATTAGCCCGCCTACGTGATCAGCTGCCTTCAGCGCTGTATAGATTGCGGGTACCCCACCAAAAGAATGGGCCACAATCACTGGGGCTTGACCGCTTGCGGCAAGATTCGCCTGATCGCAGGCCCCTAAGACCTCGTCCGCGAACAAGTCCATTGTATAGGTGTCCCGCCAGTCTGATCCACCCATGCCAGAAAAGGAGAGAGCCGCGACGCGATAGCCGGACTTGGCAAGAAATGGTGCAATAAAGCTCCACCAACCCGCATGCGCACCATTGCCGTGGAGCAGCAGCACGCCCGGCTGGCCAATCTTCCCCCACATTAGCAGTTCCAGTTTGGCTCCTTCGACATGGAAGTGCTTGATTTCTGGCGCGTGCGCAATGGCGTCCAATGCCCAAGCGGGATAGGTTGGGCGTTCACCGCCATAAGCTTCCAACGGCCCCTTGTCGCGGCTGCCTTCAGCGACTTCTGGCACGGAAGAAAGTTCGGAACGAACAAGATTATTTGGGCTAGCCTCTGTCATGCCCCCGACTTGGCCTAAGGCGGGCGCTTGGGCAAGCCATGACCTTGCGTCAAGGGCCGCTAAGATTTCAGCGCAAGCCGACTCGCTGCAAGGCCTGATCTTGTCGCGCGCCGAGGGCGGCCTCATTAAAGCCTGCGATAGAGTTCTGGAACAATTCATAGAAATTGAGCTTGGCACCCAGATGTAGATAGGCGGCACCTAAACCAATGGCCGCGCGGTCCATAAAGACAAACTCACGCGGGATGGTCACGGGACCATGTTCTTTCAACAGATTGCGCACTTCAAACGCTTCTTTGCGGCCATAATCGCCGGGAGCGACGCCGTCCGCGACGGTGCGTACGCGATTGTCGAGAAGGGGCGCATAAATAAACCTAGCCCACAAATTGAGGACTTCGGCGAGTTTTCGTGTCAGTCCCTTAAAGCCCCAGATCTCGTAGGCGGCCATGGTGCCTTCAAAGTCATCGCGCTCCAGCGAAAGATAAAGCTGCACGACGCCTGCGACAAAGCGCGGTGGGAATATCCGCACACAGCCAAAGTCCAGGAGATTGAGCCGGTCGGCGCTGGGCGTCAGCGAATAATTCCCTAAATGAGGGTCGCCATGGATAACTCCTGTTGCCATCATTGGCACCCACCAAGCTTTAAACAATAAAGTCGCGATGCGGTCGCGCTCTTCCTGCGGCGCATCCTTAAAAGTCAAAAGCGGTGCGCCGTCGAGCCAGGTCATGGTCAACAGCCGCCCAGTTGACAGGTCGTCGATCGGCTCTGGGCAAGTGATGTCCGGCTGTGCAGCCAATAGATCCCCATAAAGCCGCATATGTTGGCGTTCGCGCGTGTAATCGAGCTCTTCGCGCAAGCGATCGGTGACTTCCTCGACGGCCTCACTCGGGTCTAGGGATTTCTCAAAAGTTCGAAATAAACCGAGCAGGGACTTGAGTTGTGAAACATCAGACTCAACCGCACTCGCCATATC
>JBEAVQ010000005.1:0-69838 GCA_041160865.1 Pseudomonadota bacterium
GTGATAAAGGCAGATGTTGCAGCGTGCGCGATTGATAGCGTGCCGCGTGATGGTCGCCCTTTGATCTATTTGACCCCACGCGGCAAACCTTTGACCCAAGCCCGGGTTCGCGAATTGGCGGCTGGGCCCGGCGTCATCTTGTTTTGTGGCCGCTTTGAAGGCCTCGATGAGCGCGCCATCCTAACGCGCGAGATGGAAGAAATCGCGGTCGGGGATATCGTGCTTACCGGTGGGGACCTGCCTGCTCAAATGTTGGTGGAGGCAAGTGTCCGCCTGCTGCCGGGGCTTCTCGGCAACTTCGAGAGCCTCGGCGAGGAAAGCTTTGAATCAGGTCTTCTCGAGCACCCTCTTTACACGCGGCCGCGCAGCTTTGAAGGTCTTGAGATCCCGCCGATTCTCATGTCTGGCGATCACGCGAAGATTGCCGCCTGGAAGAAGCAACAATCCGAAGCGGTTACAGAGTCCCGCCGTCCGGACCTTTGGGCAGTTTATAAGGGTGACAAAGGCTGATCATTCGTATAAACGCGCGTCTTCTTTCAACCTCAAAGTTCTCTTTGACAACAACAATGCCGCGGCCTTCGTGAGCCTTTGATCTGGTTTCAAAGTCTTAGGTTAGGAATCGTGCAAGGTGAGCTGACATGAATATCATCGAAACACTCGATGCCGAGGAAGTCGCACGCGTCTCCGAAGGCAAGTCCATCCCAGAATTTTCGCCAGGTGACACCCTGCGCGTGAACGTGAAGATCAAAGAAGGCGAGCGCGAGCGCGTTCAGGCCTATGAAGGCGTTTGTATTGCCCGCTCTGGCGGTGGCATCAACGCTAACTTCACTGTTCGCAAAATCTCCTTCGGTGAAGGCGTAGAGCGGGTTTTCCCACTGTACTCGCCGAATGTGGAATCGGTGACGGTTGTGCGCAAAGGTAAAGTGCGTCGGGCTAAGCTGTACTATCTGCGGGATCGTCGCGGTAAGTCGGCCCGGATCGCTGAGCGCACCGACGGCCGTGGCTTTAGCGACTAAGCTAAGTTGCCCTGAAACAAATCAAAAGGCGGTCCTTCGGGCCGCCTTTTTTATTTGTATCGTTAGGAAGCGGCTTCAATCGCTTCACTCAGTTCGATCCAAGCTGCCTCGGCTTTGGCGAGGGCTTGCGCATGCCATTCACGTTTTTTCGTGAGGTCTGCCAGCGCCTTGGCCCCTTCGGTATAGAGGCTGGGCGAGGCGAGTCGGGCATCGATGGTGTCGAGTGCGTGCTGTTCTTTGGTGACAGCCTTTTCTGCGTCAGCCAAGCGGAAGCGCAAGGTGGAAAGCGAGGGCCCCTTTTTGCCGCTGCCGATTTCGCTCTTCGCTAGAGCTTTAGGCGCATTTTTGCCTGCTCCGCCGGCATCTGGACGATCCGCGCTGAGGACTAAGCCACGATAGTCAGTCAAGTCACCGTCATAAGCGCGGGCATGGCCATTATGGACCAACCACAGCCGGTCGGCACACGCTTCTGCTAAATAGACATCGTGGGTGATCAACAGAACCGCACCGGAATAATCGTTCAGGGCATGGATCAGGGCCTCGCGACTATCTATATCCAAATGGCTTGTCGGCTCGTCCAGGATCAGGACGTGAGGCTTGGCATAAGCCATTAGACCCAGAAGTAGGCGCACTTTCTCTCCGCCCGAGAGCTTTTCGACATGGGTATCGATCTTTTCTTGTCCAAATCCCATCCGTGCAGCCAGGGAGCGGTGGCGCGAGGGTGGCCATTCGGGTTCTAGGTCACGGACGTGCTGCAACACGGTTTCGCCTGCGCGCAATTCATCCAATTGATCTTGGCTGAAATAGCCGATTTTGACTGCTTTGGAGGCGCGCCGTTTGCCGTTCAACAACTCAAGGCGCGCGCCAATGGACTTAACCAAAGTTGTCTTGCCCTGCCCGTTCGGGCCAATGATGACGATCCGGTCGTCATGATCGAGCCGAAAGTCCACCTTTCTCAGAACTGGCTTTCCATCAATATAGCCGAGGTCAGCCTCATCCAGCTGGATCAAGGGTGAAGCCAATTCGCTTGGCTCATCAAAGTGAAAGGGCATTGCTCGGTCCGCGATCGGCACGGAGATCTCTTGCATTTTTTCCAGCATTTTGATCCGGCTTTGTGCCTGACGAGCTTTGGAGGCGGTGGCGCGGAAGCGGTCGACAAAGGCTTGGAGATGGGCACGTGCCGCGTCTTGCTTGACCTTTTGGCCGGCAAGAAGGGCTGCACGCTCTGCGCGGCGACGCAGATAAGTGTCGTAGCCGCCGGCTTGGACCTCGAGCTTTGCATCTTCCAGCGCCATGATATGGGTGACGGAACGATTGAGCATTTCCCGGTCGTGGCTGACCACCAAGACGGTATTGGGATATTTGCGCAAGAAGGCTTCAAGCCATGCAGCGCCCTCAAGGTCGAGATAATTGGTAGGCTCGTCGAGTACCAAAAGGTCTGGCATCGAAAACAGCACCCCGGCCAGCGCTGCCCGCATCCGCCAACCGCCAGAGAAGGACCCGGCCGGATTCATCAGTTCTTCTTGCTTAAAGCCAAGGCCGACGAGGATTTCACTGGCGCGCGCCTCTGCCGAATAAGCGTCAATGTCGGCCAAACGCGTGTGGATCTCGCCAATTCGATCAGGGTCGGTCGCGGTTTCGGCTTCGGCCATCAAGCTGGCCCGTTCGGTGTCCGCCGCCAGCACTACGTCGAGCATCGGGTCGGGTGTGGCAGCAATCTCCTGGGCCACAAAGCCCATGCGCGCGCCGCGCTTTAGACGAACGCTGCCATCACCTTTCAGCGCCTCGTCTTGAATGAGTCGCAGAAGCGTAGACTTGCCAGAGCCATTCTTGCCAACCAAGCCCACTTTCCAGCCATCGGATATGACAGCATTGGCCCCATCAAACAGCACGCGCCGCGCGAGGCGATAGGTTAGGTCTGTGATTTGTAACATGGGTTAGTTTTCTGACGGCAGGTCTTAGGAGGAGGCTAGCAGGTGAGGTGCTTTGGCAGGCGTCGTCTGATAGCGCCATTGGCGACAGGAGTCACGACTGTGGGTCAGGGTCTCGGTTTGCATCAAGAATGGCGCGCAATTTCATCAGGGTCGGGACCAGGTCGGCAAGCTCTTTAAGGTCTATCAATCCTGACAGTTGCTGCAAGGACGGTGCTAAGTGGGTAATTGCATCTTCGCGCGCTGCCCTGCCCGCTGGGGTGATCGAAACAAGTTTGCCGCGCCCATCGCTGGGGTCGGCGACGATGGTGACCAAGCCTAAAGCGTCGAGGCGATGGATTGTATTGGTCATCGCCCCTTTGGTGACCTGGAACGCTTTTGCTAGATGGCTGGGCGTGTCTTGATTTTTGTTCAAGCGAACAAAGTGATTGAGCAAGCTAAAGCCCGCGATCGAAAGGCCTCCTGGCAAGACACGCTCGAACCGGTTGCGTCCCAATTGATCAATGATCGCAATTTCGTTGAAGAAAGTAAAAGCGATCGTTGAAAAGTCTGGATTGGGACGGTCTGCGGTCATGTACGAATATGCTCTTCAAGGCCTCGTCTTGGTGACGGGGGGACCTGTCTAGCATATCCTATTCGGGCAAGCATCTGTAGACGACTATCAGATGATAAGCCCACTGCCTGTTCAGCGTCTGCCTTAAGCGCGCTCATCTCTGCATATTCCTGCAGGGCTTGGCTCATTGGGTGTATGGCGATCCCAAGCGCGGTTGCTCGCAGATTGAGGCGGGCATAGGCGCGACCGACGGCAATTTCTGCGAACCTATCCTTTGAATTGCTGATCATCCAGACATAGCCGGAAGCGGATTTCGCCAAAGGATCATATTGCTCTAGGCCTTGTTGATAGGCCTTGGTGCCTGGCGTCATCATTTTTTCCCGCGTTAGCAAGCCTATCGCCTGCATGGCACCAATGCCCGGAAAATCGAGATCAATGCCATCGCGGTATTTTGCGATTTCAGCTTTACCGATCCGCATCAGGTCAATGCTTTCCTTGAGCGCGACGGGTGTTTGAATTTCTTGCCGATAGGCTTGGATGCTAAGCTGTCGCAAGGCTTCACATTGGGGATTGCCCGATAGCGTACCCGATAACGTCAATGTCTCTTTGGGCTCCACCGCCAAAAGCGCTTGTAGGCTTTCAGCACTGACCCGTTTCTTTGCGTCATAGGCCTCTTTGTTGGAGCGTCTCTGCGTGATGAAACTATAGAGCGGGTCCTTTGACCCGCCCTTCACTAAGCGGATATGGGCCAATGGCTTGTCATTTAACAGTGGTTGAGGCTCGCCCGCCGGGAAAAGGTTTGTTTGGGCGTCATACCCGATTTCACGCGCTGCGATCGATAGGATCTCAAGGAATGCTCCGCACCCGATGGCCAGCTGGCGGTCATACGGGTCCGTAGCCGGCAAGCGACGGGTGGTGTCGAAATAAAGGATGATGCTGTCCTCACCCTCTAGGCTCACCAACCAAGGTTGGCGGTTGTGTGGATTGGGGGCCAGAATGGCGTGCGCGAGACTGTAAAGCCGGGGGTCCTTTTGGCCAGCGCCGGGATTGCGCCAAGCTGCCGCAGGATCTGTATCGGAGCGGTTTGCGGCGCTGACTGCTGGCACAGTAGCTAGTGAGCCTAAAGCGAAAAGTTGGAGGATGGTACGACGGTTTGGCATGACGGCTTCTTTTGGTTTAACGCTCAATCAATATAGTTTAATGATAAACTATATGTCAAGCCGGCGCGGGATGCGGGTGAAGCCGGGCTTAAACTGCCCGGGATCCTTGACTCTGAGGCACCAATCCAGTTTAAGCGCGCCTTCCTACTGGGTTGGCACTGCCTTCACTGGGGGAAAACATGGGTGATGGATATCCGGCCATTGCAATCGCGACACATGGTGTGCCGCCCGGACCGTCAAAACGTAAATGGACTAAACATGTCAAAGCGCATTGCTGCGAAGTATAAAATCGACCGTCGCCTCAGACAAGCGGACCTATAAGCCTGGTCAGCACGGCCCAACCGCCCGTCCAGCCAAGGTTTCGGCATTCGGCGCTCAATTGCGCGCGAAACAAAAGCTGAAAGGCTATTATGGCAACATCACTGAAAAGCAGTTTGCGGGCCTTTACGAAGAAGCCGCACGCCGCAAGGGCAACACCGCTGAAAACCTGATCGGCCTGTTGGAGTGCCGTCTGGATGCATTGGTCTACCGCGCGAAGTTTGTACCGACCGTGTTTGCGTCGCGCCAATTTGTGAACCACGGTCACGTGATGGTGAACGGCAAAAAGGTCAATATTCCTTCTTACCGTTTGCGCGTTGGGGACGTTGTTCAAGTTCGTGAAAAGTCCCGCACCATGGCGCTCGTCTTGGAAGCCTTGGACTCGGCCGAGCGTGACTTCCCTGACTACATCGAAATGGATGTCGGCGCGATGAAGGCAACCTTCTTGCGCGTGCCAGAATTGGCTGACGTACCTTATCCAGTCAAAATGGAACCAAACATGGTTGTTGAATATTACGCTTCGTAATTCCGACCGGTAATTAGACACAATAAAGCCCGCTCAGCATTGGCCGAGCGGGCTTTTTCGTATTTTGAAAATGGGTTGATCAAGCTTGGAGTGGCACACCCGCTTCGCTGAGAACCTGCTTCAATTCGCCGGTTTCAAACATTTCGCGAATGATGTCACAGCCACCTATGAACTCACCCTTGACATAGAGCTGTGGGATGGTGGGCCAGTTGGAATAGTCTTTGATGCCTTGGCGGACGTCTTCATTGGCCAATACGTTCACATCCTGAAAGTCGACACCAACATGATCCAAGATCTTCACCACGGTCCCGGAGAAGCCGCACATTGGCATGCGCGACGTACCTTTCATGAACAGCACCACATCATTGGTTTTGACCAGATTATCGATAAAAGCTTGTGCGTCGCTCATGTGTTGTGCTCCTTGCTGGGGTCCAGAACGTGTTGACGAAGGTTTCCGCCTTCGATGGAACACATGGACCGCTGCGTCAATCATTGTTTGACCAGATAGGTCTGAGAAAACTCTTTGTCTGTCCTTCAGCTAGGGATCGAGAGCGGTCCGGTCAAGGTCAGAAGGAAATTGCACGCTAATGGCGATAGCCATTGCTAGGAACCCGGAATGGTCAGTATAGCTAGTGCTTCTGGTCTATTATTCTGCTTACGACGCGGTGCGCTGTGGCCAGAAGTTGCATCCGTCTCAGGGGCCATTTCGGTGGCTGCGGCATCATGCGTCGACTTTGGTTAGGTTCGGTTTCATTCTTTGTGCTCTTGGCCGCAAATCCTGTTGTCGCGCAGCCTAGTCCTCGGCCCCTACCGCTTGGAGAGCCCCTCCAAGGTTCTATGGGTCCAGAAGATCCAGTTCTTGACAGCGATGATAGCAGTTATGAGCTTTTTGAAGTTCAGGCTCCTAAAGGGCAGATCGTCACGGTGACGCTAACCAGCACGGCCTTCCAGCCTATCGTGGCTGTGGGGGACGAAATTGATGAAGCGTGCGAAGCGTGTGTTGCAACTGTTGGCGAAAGAGATAAGCCAGCTGTCGTTCGCAAGATTGTTTCCGCTTCCGGTGTGCTCCAAATACGGGCCAACACCATGAATAAGGGCGACAGCGGGGCGTTTACGATCCTCGCAACAACGTCGCAGCCACCCCCGATTTCTGCGCGGCCGCTGTCCTTTGGCCAAAGTGCTTCCGACACTTTGGACCAAAACGATGCAGTCACGAATGATGGAGCGACTGTTGATGCCTATGCTGTGCGGCTAACCGCTAATCAGGAAATTCAGCTTGATCTTTCCTCCGATGACTTTGACCCGAAACTTGAGCTATTGACCCCTGGAGGCGCGAAGGTTGCTGAAGATGATGATGGTGGGCCAGGCACTAATGCACGTATCCGCTATGTCGTCCCACGTGCAGGTCTCTATCAAGTTCGCGTCACCGCTGTCGGGTCTGGAGAGGTTGGAAGTTATACCCTGACTACAGGCTTGCGTCAGGAGCTGCCGCCAATGCCAGCACCCGTCTCGATTGCCTTGGGCCAAGCAGTCAGCGGGGCGTTGTCAAACACGACGCCACGTTACGAGACCGATGGCGAAGAAATCTATGCTGTACGATACGGTCTTCGCCTAGAAGGCGGCAAGGTTTATCGGATCGCGCTGAATGCTGCCAACGGCAGTGAGTTAGATCCCAAGATTTCCATTGGAAAACTTGTGGCCGATGGCAGTCTGGAAAGTTTAGCCCAAGATGATGATGGCGGTGGCGGCAGCAACGCCTTGCTGCGCTTTCGGCCCGAAACGTCTGGATCCTATGTATTTGAGGTTCAAAAGGTTGGTCCCGCCAATGGTCCCTATCGCTTGATGGTCGAGCAGGCCGCCGCAGACCGCGCTCCAGAAGCGCCTCAAGCCTTGCGTCTTGGCCAGAATATCTCTGGTGAACTGCGCGATGGGGGCGCACGCTTGACCGACACCGACTCCCTATTCAACACTTATTCCATCGCTTTGCGGGCGGGTCAAAGAGTCAATGTCAAGATGGACAAGGAGGGCGATGCTAATCTGGATCCGCTATTGGAGATTGGCCTTTTGACGTCTGCCGCCTTCCAAGCCCTAGCCAAAGATGATGACGGCGGACAAGGCCTGAATGCGCGCATAAAGTTTACCGCACCCAGCGATAGTACCTATATTATTCGCGCCACGGCGGCGAAGCCGACGCAAGAGGGCCAATACACCGTCAGCGTCAGCGATATGCCGGTACCTGTCGTGCCGCCCATTCCTGCCCTCGCAAAGCTAGGCGAAACCATCCATGGGAATCTCGGCGCAAATGATCCCTTACGCAATGACAGCCACTATTTCGATCGCTATGTCTTTAACGGTCAAGTCGGTGAGACTTTTGAAATTACGGCCAGCGCCGAGAATTTCGATATTATAGTCGGCGCACGCCAGATTGACCGCGTCGATGACGACTATGCTTCCGACGATGATAGTGGCGGCGGCACGAATGCCAAACTAATCTATACCGTTACGACCGCCGGGCCGCAGGTCATTCGTGTCACAACGATTGAGGAATCAGCGGAGGGTGACTACAGCCTGGTGATTATCAAGAAATAGCAAGCGTTGCTCTATGGCTTCAAACTCGTTTCAAGGGCGAGCGCGTGTAGCTCGCCACCCATCTTGCCCTTCAGCGAGGCATAGACGGCCTGATGCTGCTTGACCCGGTTCATGCCAGCAAAGCCAGCGCTCTTCACGATGGCTTTATAGTGGTCTCCGTCGCCAGCGAGATCGATGATTTCAATATCGGCGTCCGGAAAAGCGTCTAAAATCATTGACTTGATGTCAGAGGCGGCCATGGGCATGTCTGTATCCTGGGTAAAGGGGTTTGACCGTTAGGCCATAAAAGCGGGCATCCAGGCTTCATGGGCCTGTTTGAGATCGGAGATATCAACAGCTAGAACGTTTTGAATGGCCAATTCGCATCCCCCGGCAGAGCCAATGGCCGCGCAGGGAATGGCTTTCGCTTCCAAGGCTGCAAACACGCTATCGGCATGGGTAGGGTTTACAATGAGCAGGTAACGTGCCTGATCCTCGCTCAATAAGGCCGCTTCGGCGCTGATGCCTTGGGGAAGGGTGATAGCGAGGCCAGTGCCGGACGCCATCGCGATGTCAGCCGCCGCAATCAAGAGACCGCCGTCGGATAAATCATGGCAAGAGCGGACGTGGCCCGCTTGGATCAAGCTGCGCACAACGTCACCGCTCAAGCGCTCTTGCGCGAGATCGACATGGGGCGGCGCACCATCTTCACGGCCCCAAATTTCGCGTAGGGCCAAGGTCGCGCCCAAATTGTCTGTGGTTTTGCCGACCAATATAACCATGTCGCCCATGTCTACCGCACCAAAGCCAACGCGCTTGGTGTAGTCTGATAGAAGGCCAACGCCGCCAATTGCCGGGGTTGGCGGGATCGCTTGGCCCGAGGTCTCGTTATAGAGGCTCACATTACCCGACACGACTGGGAAGTCGAGGACGGCACAGGCTTCGGCCATGCCATCGGTTGCGCGCACGAATTGGCCCATGATTTCAGGACGTTGCGGATTACCGAAATTTAGATTGTCGGTGATGGCAATGGGGCTTGCACCCGTGGCCGTAAGGTTTCGCCACGCTTCGGCGACGACTTGCTTCCCGCCTTCAAATGGGTCCGCCAACACATAACGTGGCGTACAGTCACAGCTTATTGCCAGCGCTTTTTTGGTATTGTGGATGCGAACAATGGCTGCATCTGACGGCGTGGCGCTTTCTTCCAAGCTATCGGCCATCACATGGCGGTCATATTGTTCCCAGAGCCAACGTTTGGACGCGCCATCAGGGCAGGACAACAGCTTCAAGGTTGCCTCACGCCAGTCCGCAATAGGGGTCAGCATCGCGCTGGTGACAGAAGGGTGCAGTGCAGGCTGTACCCAAGGCCGCTCATAATTGGGTGCATCTTCGCTCAAGGGTGCGACCGGGATGTCGCAAACAATGGCACCATTCCAATGCAAGACCATCCGGCCCGTGTCGGTTGTTTTGCCAATGACCGCAAAATCAATGTCCCACTTCTTCATGATGGCTTCGGCCTCGGCCTCGCGGCCTGGCTTTAGAATGGCCAGCATGCGTTCCTGGCTTTCCGACAACATCATTTCATAAGGCGTCATGCCGGTTTCGCGAACGGGAACGGTGTTCATATCCAGCTCAATGCCCAGATATTCCTTTCCCGCCATTTCGACCGAGGAAGACGTGAGGCCAGCTGCCCCCATGTCTTGGATTGCCTCGATGCTGTCGGTTGCCATCAATTCAAGACAAGCTTCGATCAATAGCTTCTCGACAAACGGGTCGCCAACTTGCACCGTTGGGCGCTTCTCTTCGCTCGCCTCGTCAAATTCGGCGCTGGCCATGGTTGCGCCGTGAATCCCGTCGCGGCCAGTTTTGGAACCGAAATACACAATCGGGCTGCCGATTTTGGCGATTTTGGCTCCGCGTGCATAGAAAATCTTGTCAGCGTCGGCGAGGCCTACGCACATGGCGTTTACGAGAATATTGCCATTATAGCCTGGGTGGAAATTCGTCTCGCCGCAGACAGTCGGCACCCCAACGCAAT
The DNA here is from genome assembly GCA_041160865.1 of Pseudomonadota bacterium. Taxonomy (GTDB): domain Bacteria; phylum Pseudomonadota; class Alphaproteobacteria; order Caulobacterales; family Aquidulcibacteraceae; genus Aquidulcibacter. The sequence goes on from JBEAVQ010000005.1 coordinate 10,111, forward strand.
TGCCATAGCCGCCAATGCCAGCCACGACGCCAGATACCAAACGTCGGGTTAAGGGATGGTCCGGACTGCCAAAGCGCAGTGCATTGGCCAGTGCGATTGGGCGGGCACCCATGGTGAATACATCGCGCATAATGCCGCCCACGCCTGTCGCCGCCCCTTGATAGGGTTCGATAAAGCTTGGGTGGTTGTGGCTTTCCATCTTAAAGACGGCGGCTTGCCCATCATCAATGTCGATGACACCAGCATTTTCGCCTGGACCCTGGATGACGCGTGGGCCTTTGGTAGGGAATTTAGCCAAATGCCGCCGTGAACTTTTGTAGCTGCAATGCTCGGACCACATGACAGAGAAAATGCCGAGTTCTGTTAGATTGGGTTCGCGGCCCAAGCGGTCTAGAATTACGGCATATTCTGCCTCGGATAGGCCGTGTTCGGCAACCAGGGCGGGGGTCATGGGCGGTTTGGCGGTCAAAGCTGTGGTCATGGGAAGTGTTTAGCCTGCGTTGGCTGTGGTTTGAAGGGGAAACGGGCCCCTCCCCTGCAGTGAAAGCAAGATGGTTGCCCCATTTGACTTGGCGAAAGGGGCAAATACGCCCTACATCCACCTATGGTGCAGCCGATGGATCGCGAACCCGTATCAATTGTTTCCAAGCCGATTTATGGCCCGCGCTTTGGTGCTGGCATGCTGGCGCTGGTTGCCTTGTTTTCTTTTGGGGTTGGTGTTGCTACGGGAGGGATTATTCTGCCCTTCTTGAGATCGTCGACCCCGGTTGGCATCGGTTCGGCCGTAACGTCGCCAACGCAAGGTCAAACCAACCAAGCGCTTCTGTCGGTATTACCTCAGACGATCTTGGCTGAAATAGATTCGGTGCAAGGTCCGTTGTCGACCAATTTATCGATTGAGCAATATCTCAATGATCTCGAAATCCGCGCTTTGCAAGCAGGCTATCGCGCGTCAAGGTCGTTTCAAAACCTGCAAACCGGCGCTGAAATTGGCTATGTTTTCAAGCCCGGACCCAGTGTTAAGAGCGCTGTCAGCGGCATGCCTGAGACTTTGGTCCTTGGGTTTCAAACTGGTCCGCAGGCAGGCACTTTGGTTCTGACACAAATGCGCCGCGATGGGGTGGCGCTGTCGGCTGGTAAGCGCTTCGCCGATTTGGTGCGCGCAGGTGCTGCATTGCCGAGTTTGGCAGAAACACAGCTTTTGACGTCACGCGGCTTGCTTGAAATCAAGGCGGCTGACGGCGGCGCTGCAGCCTATCTTGATGGCGTGTTGATTTATCCCCGGGCGGGCCAGTCAAAGGGTGACGACTTGTTGCCGGAGAAGGCGGGTTCGGATGCCAAGGCCGAAGTCATGGTAGCTGGCACCCCACAAAAGCTTTCGATTCAAGGGGTTTGGCCTACGGGTGGATTAGTGCCCGAGGTGGCGGTTCTAGTGGCGGCTGAGGCTGTGCCAAAGCCCTGCTCAGCGCGCGCAATCTTGATGGACTTGCGCCGGGGGACACGCGTCATGTTGGCGGAGCGGCTTCAAGCTGGCAATCTTCGGGCAGAGGTCCGGGCACGTGGATTGGCACTCGCCGGGTTTTGCCCGTCGGCCTCGTCTCAGGCGGCAACCTCTAGCGAGGACCCAGTTCAGTCTGTTGCTTTTTATGACGTGAAGGCAGGCAAACTGGCGTGGGAGACAGCCTCCGCTCCAGCGACACCGACGAAGGCCGAAACTCCAGCATGGCGAGAGCCGAATGCGGGCCGGATCGCATCACTCTTGGGCCAGAAAGGCGCATTGGCATCGGTCGCATGCAAGGCGGGCGGTGGCTATACGATTGCTGTCTCAGGCCTACCAAGACCTACGAAGGGCAATACTGGCCCCGTGCGGGTCAGCAGTGGCGGGAAAAGTGCAAGTCTGACGATGAACTGGAAACCAAGCGCCAATGGCTATGAAGTCGATGGCGCAGCAGACGTTGTATCGTCTGACCCTTTTTTGGCCCGCCTTGGTGCCGGTCTACCTTTAGACTTCGCCAGTAATGGCACAAAAATCACAGTGTCAGCCCCCGAGCCAGCCCAGCTTGAAGGGCTAATCGCGCGCTGCAAGAAGCCTAAAGCCGAATAGCAGCACCTGCTTTGATTTGGCGCGCAGCTTTGATCCAATGGATCAAAACGCTCTATTGAGCGGTCCAGCCGCCATCCATCGTCAGAATCGAGCCATTGATTTGCGCAGCTGAATCGCTGGCCAGGTAAAGCGCGAACGAAGCGACTTGCTCGACCGTCACAAACTGCTTGGTTGGCTGGGCAGCTAACAACACGTTTTGGATGACTTCTTCTTCACTAATCCCACGTGACTTTGCTTGATCCGGGATTTGCGCCTTAACAAGGCCAGTCAAGACATAGCCGGGGCAGATCGCATTGCAGGTGACGCCGTCTTTGGCATGCTCGAGCGCAACCGCTTTGGTTAAACCCACGACCCCATGCTTAGCTGCGACATAGGCCGACTTGAACGGGCTCGCTACCAGACCGTGCGCCGAGGCGATATTGATGATGCGGCCCCATTTTTGTGATGCCATGCCCGGTATCGCGTGGCGGATGGTATGAAAAGCTGAGCTGAGATTGATGCCAATGATTTGATCCCATTTTTCGGCAGGGAAATCCTCAATCGGAGCAACAAACTGGATACCCGCATTATTGACGACGACATCCAGCCGCCCAAAGTGTGCCCGTGTTTTGGTGATCATGTCTTCTATTTCAGCAGGGGCCATCATATTGGCAGGATGATAAAGCACATCGACCTTATGATCGTTGGCAAGCTTCGCCCGAACGGTTTCGATCTGATCCGCTTCACCCAATCCATTGATCACAACGCGATAGCTGGCTTCTGCAAAGGCTTCTGCAATGGCAAGTCCAATCCCGCTGGTAGAACCGGTAATAAGGGCGACTTTTTGTGTGGTGGCGGTCATTATGGCTCCAATTCAGATCTGGCAGGTGGGGCTGACCTGCAGGTCCACCTTCATTTGATGCTTGACGCATTAAAGCCAAAACGTCAGCACTGGAAGTTATGTTCCACCGAGGAAGCGAGGAAAGTGAAGTATGGATCCTTCGTTGCAAGCCTTTGTCACCGGTCTGCCCGCCTTTCTGTTGCAAGGCGGCGTTGCGATCGCAATCTGGGCCTTTGGGGTGTGGCTCTATATGGCCATAACGCCCCATCGCGAGATTGAGCTTGTCCGCGCTGGCAATGCGGCTGCTGGACTCTCGTTAGGGGGGGCTGCAATTGGCATTGCCATTCCGATTGCTGCGACCTTGGCGACTTCCCATGCCTTGATGGATGTCATTATCTGGGGCTTGACCGCCTTGATTCTGCAATTGGTCATGTTCCGCTTGGTAGATTTCGTGGTTCGAGGTCTGTCGACGCGCATTGAAAATGGCGAGATGGCCTCAGCGGCGGTTCTTGTAGGCGTCAAGATTGGGGCCGCACTCTTAACGGCGTCGGCCTTGAACGGCTGATTTGCGATGTTGAGACGGTTTGGCGATGGGATTTTGATCCTTTTGGTCCTGATCATGGGTGCGGCTTGGTTGTTGGGTCGCATCAATGATCGTTCCGACCCTCGGCTGCCTTCAAGGCCAGCTGAAACCTTCGTCGTGCCTCCGTCTGACTCGATAGAGGAAGAAGAGAAGGGGCCACTATTGCCGGCACCCAGCCCGTTTGACGATCAGTCTATGGTGGAGGCGCAGCGCGCTGGTCCTTGGTCGAGTGGGACGGGGTTTGCCATTGGCGATGATGGGGTTTGGTTGACCGCCCGCCACGTAGCCTTGGGATGCGAGCGTTTGGGTGTGGTCAATGGACAGGACCAAGAACTTGTAGCTGCGTCGTTAGTTTATGTGTCAAAGCGCGCCGATGTGGCCATTTTGAAGACCCGAGGCGGGCCAGAACCTTTGGCACTGGACCTAAATGAAGCTGACCTACAGCTTGGCGCGACTGGATTTCATATCGGGTTTCCACAAGGCCAGCCGGGCGAAGTGGTTAGCCGCCTGATTGGGCGCGAATTAATGATTACCGAAGGGGCTTGGCGCGGGCGGGAAAACACCTTGGCTTGGGCAGAAGTTTCAAGGTCCAAAGGGCTACGCGGCACTTTGGGTGGGCTTTCGGGCGGCCCTGCTTTTGACGCGCGCGGCAATGTGATCGGAATTACGATTGCTGAGAGTTTGCGGAGAGGCCGCGTTATCACCACAAGCTCTGACAGTGTTATTCAAGCCTTGAAGGAAGCGCGTCTAAGTCCGAAAGGTGAGGCGATTGCACCCCTTCAGACGAACGATATCACGCGTGTTGCCAATCGGGTTCGGCGCGACCTGAAAGTTATTCAGGTTGTTTGTTTGCCGCCAGAATAAGGCTTTAGAGGCTTTCGCCAATCCAAGCCGAAATACGGCTTTTTGCCATTGCTCCCACTTTGGTCGATACCACGAGACCATCTTTGAACAGCATCATGGTCGGGATGCCGCGCACACCATAGCGTGATCCAGTGCCCGGATTATCGTCAATATTCAGCTTAGCAACCACAAGCTGACCCGCCATTTCCTCGGAAATCTCTTCCAGAGCAGGGCCGATTTGCTTACATGGACCGCACCATTCCGCCCAAAAATCCACAAGAACTGGACCCGATGCCTTTAGAACGTCTGATTCAAAGCTGTCGTCGGTGATGGCTAGGGTTGGCATGGTGTGAACTCCAATTGGCTTATTACCTTAACTAGGCAGCCCGGCAATCACGCGCAAGGCGTCATCGAGAATTTGATCAGGTAATTCCATGAGACGCGGTCCGTCAGTCCACAATAAGGCGCATCGCACTTTTTTGTCCGGCCAATTGCCTTGAAGAAGTGCGCGATAGGCAGCCATCTGGTTCAGATAGACTTGGGGAACGCCTTCAACCCTTAAGGGCGGTGGCCGATTGGTCTTGAAATCCAATACGAGAACCTCTGTTTCGGTGACGACCAAACGGTCAACGCTGCCATTAACAACCATATCGTCGGGTAGACCGGGCCCGCGCCCGACTATGGTTGCTTCCGCACGGCTTTGTGGTCCAAACAGAGGCGCGAAAGTGGGGTGACGTAGGACGGCGAGCGTCTCCTCTAGCATTTGATGCCGGGTGTCCTCGTTCAAGTCTGCTTCTCGCGCCAAGCGACTTCGGCCACGATCCGCCCATGTAAGTTCTGGAACATCGGGGAGCCTTTGCAGTAGCTCGTGGATCAGGCGTCCGCGCAGAAAGCGCAAGCGTGCATCGGGTTGCAGCGGTGACAGCATTGCCGGTTCCGATCCATCTGGTGCCAACGCCGACGGCGCAATTCGGCGTGCGCGCTGCTTTTCTGCTGGCGGCGCTTGATCGATCCAAGCTGGCAGTGGTGGGGGCGTCGGACGGGGCAGCGCTTGTGTTTGCAGGGCCCCGGCATAGTGGCCCCAGAGTTGGTAGGTGAAGGCGTCGTCGACCCCGGCTTGGCCCTCAAGCTGTTGGCCCGGACCCATGAGGGTGAGCGCTTGTTCAAACAAATCGTACCATGTGTCCTTCGCTATTGTGTCCTGCTCATCCTGGCTGGACTCGCCTTTGTCCTTCTTCTGTTGGCCAAAATGGAATCCACAAAGGATCAAAAGGTCGCGTGCCCGCGTCATTGCGACATAAAGAAGCCGCGCGTCCTCGCGCTTTTCCGCCTCGAGTTGGGCTGAGCGCAGATTGGCAAAGACTTCGGGGTCTTCTTTGGCGGTTGGTGACCATAGAAATGCCCGGGTGTCTGCGTCGTAGTGAAAGGTTGTTTTTGTTGCGCCCCTTGGCGATGTTGTTTCTGGCAGAATGACGACAGGGGCTTCTAAGCCCTTCGCCCCGTGAATGGTCATGACGCGCACGCCATCGCTGCCCTGCTCCATTTCGCGCTTAACGTCGGCGGCATCATTGTCGATTGCGGCCAAAAACCCATGCAGATTAGGTGCTTCAGTCCGACCATGACTGATGGCGCGGCCCAAAAACGCTTCCACGGGTTCGCGGGCTTCATGGCCTAAACGTTCAATTAGCAAGGTCCAGCCGGTCTTGCCATCAAGGCACGGCCGTTCAAGGATCGAGGCGTAGAATTCGTAGGGCGGCAAATGACCTGCACGACCAAGCACAGATTTTAGCAACGTTGCGACCGGTATGTGGGCTGGATCGGCCGATTGTTGGAGCCGCTGCCACAAAGAGTGGCTGCCACGGTCCCAAGCCAGGGGGAAAAGATGTGCGTCGTCGTCGACAAGACCGCAAAATGCGCCCTTGAGCACACAGGCGACGTTGAAATCATCCTGAGGCAACAAGGCAAATCGGCCGAGCGCGATCAGGTCTTGGATGGCCGGATCCTCCACCAGCTTAATCCGGTCTGCCCCAGCCACAGGGACCTTGTGGTATTTCAGGCGTTTGATGAGCTGGTGAAAAAAGGGCCCACGCTTTTTCACAAGGATCATGACATCGCCCGGTGTCATGGGTCGGAGACCTTCTTTGGACGGGATGGCAAAGCCCTGGTCAAGGCGGGCCTTCAACTCCAACGCAATTCGTTCGGCCAGACGATTGCGGCTACTGTCCTCGCGTTCGATGTTGAGGGGGTGGTCCCAAGCGTCTGTTTCAGGTGCTTTTTCGCCGGTAACAGTCTTCGGCCAAAGCTCCACCGCGCCCGCGTGCTCCGTGCGATACGCAATATGCTGGGTCGGAAAAGCATATTTGCGTTCAAACCGCGGCTCGGCTTCGTCCGTCTGCGCCATTGCGGGTAGGTGGCCAAGGGCCGTACAGGCCCAAACCGCATCCACCGCATTTAAGATGGTCTGGCTAGAGCGAAAAGAAAGGCCGAAAGCAAGACTGCGTCTTTGATCGGCCCCTTCGGCTGTTCCTGCCTCAAAACGCGCCTTTTCCTCCAAGAATCGCTCCGGCTTTGCGCCTTGGAACGAATAGATGGATTGTTTTTCGTCACCCACGATAAAGCGGGTGCGGGGTTGGGTTTTGGCTTCTTGCTCTAGCACCGTGAAGAGCGGCTCTAAAAGGTCCCATTGCTGCGGATTGGTGTCTTGGGCTTCGTCGATCAGAATATGTGCAAGGCCTGTATCGAGCTTGTAAAGCACCCAAGCCGCTGCCCCCTCTCCTGCCCGCAACAAGGCTGAGGTCCGTACTAGAAGGTCATCAAAGTCCAGCGCACCGATGTCTTGCTTGGCCTTGGTCCATGAGCTTTTGAAGGTATAGACGGCTTGGGTAAGGGCTAAAGAGCGGTCGTAGGTTTGGGCGGCGCGTGTTTTCTCTAGCGCTGCTTTTAGGCCGCCGATTAGCGGGCCGTCGTCTTCAAATAAGCAGGTGATTGTATAATCTGTCTCAAATTGCTTGGTGTAAAGGCGTTTACGTTGCTGTCCACTATTGGTGAGTACGAGGTCCAACCAAGCAGCCCAAGCGTCCTCGGGAGCTGCCACACTGGCTAGACGCATAAGCTTTTCCGCTACTTCGACGTCTGACTTCTTTCCCTGCAAAAGGGTGGCCGCCGCGGCTTTGAGTTCCTTAGGATCAAGAGTCTGCAAGGCTGCCGCGCGATAGGCGTCAGCGCTAAGGTTCGGATCAATAGAGAGGGTGCGGGCCAGTGCTTGGGCGACCGCTTCAAGGTCGGGGTCGACGGCAAGGTCGGGGCCTGCTGCAGACATAGCGTCCAGGATCAGTCTCTGATGATCATCTTGGCTCGTGAGGCGCGCCACCTGTAGGTAGGCATCAGGGGCTTTGGCATAGGCTTCTTGAAAAGCCTTGGCTTGCAGGGCCTTTGCTGCCGCATCTTCCAAAACGGTGAAGCCCGGCGGTACCCCGGCTTCGAGCGGGAAGCGCTGGAGAATGGTTTGGCAAAAGCCATGGATGGTCTGAATTTTCAGGCCACCGGGCGTCTCCAGTGCCTTTGCAAACAGGGCGCGGGCGTTAGCTAAGAAGCTCGCTTCAATCTCACCCAAATCGGGGTCGAGTTTTTGCAGTGCGCTCGTTAGGTCCTGATCCGGCGAAATTGTCCAAGACCCTAAGAGTTCATAAAGTCTGGTTTGCATTTCGGCTGCTGCGGCCTTGGTATAGGTGACGGCCAGAATCTTGGCGGGATCAGATCCGCGCAGCAACAGGCGGGCAATGCGGTCGATCAAGACCTTTGTTTTCCCAGCTCCTGCATTTGCACTGGCCCAGACAGAGAGTTCCGGCGTTGCGGCGATCGCTTGGTTTTGGCTGGTGCGTGTAACGATGTCGCGGGTCATTCGCTGTCCTCGGCATTGGCCCACTCTGCTCGTCGCGCCAGCCGGTCGACGGGGTCATCATAGGTGGCCTTCCTGATCAGGCTGACGCGCGGCTTGGGCAGATAGGCACGCTGTGGGTCATGATAGAGGGTCGAGAGTTTTCTCAGCGTGTTCTCCGCGCGTTCAACAAGCTCTTCCACGCTGCTTTTGGCATGCACCCCCGGTTCGACTTTTGGATTCCGGCCGCCAACATGGATGTGGCGTAAATCATGCGGTAAACCGATCGCGGGGTCGTCAAAGCCACCCTTTGCTGCAATGAGTGCGATAATGGGTAATTGTGCACCAAACATGGCGTAGACTTCACTCGTGGTTGGAGGCTTACCACTTTTGAAGTCGAGGATTTCGGTTCCTTCCGGTCCTATGTCGACTCGGTCCGCCCGCGCCGTCACGGTAAATTCGCCTTGGAGTGTCTCAAGCGTTAGGGTCCCGGACTTTTCGACCATTGGGTACCAGCCTGCGCGCAGGCGCTTGATCTCCAGCGCGGCAGCAAAAGCAATCGTTGGCTCTAAGCGTGCCAATTCCACGGCAAGACTTGTGGCATCATAGCCGGCCTCGTTTAAGGCTGTTTCAAACGACTGATGAAGGGCTTTGCGCGCGTCTAAAGGTGGGTGATTGTACCAGTCAGCGATGACTTCAAAGCCTTTGTGGATAGCACTACCGCGCACGCCAGCGCTGATTGGCCCACCTAGAGGGTCAAGGGCGCGTAGATTGAGGATTTTTTCAACATAGGTTCGATAGGGATCTCGGATCCAAACCTCGACTTGCGTCGCATGAAAGCTGCGCGGGCGGGCTTCCACGGGTGGCCTTGGGCTTGGAATAGCTTTGGTCGGTTCGAAGACACGCTTGGGCGCGTGCGCCCGCAAGAGCGATTGCCAATGCGAGCCCTCCGTCAGAACCCTAAGTGCGTTCGTTTGACCTAAAGCCCCTGCTGCAAGTGTCTTCAATCGCCAGAGCCACCGTGAGGGAACAGCCGGCGCATCTTTTCGGCGGGCTGAGCGCGTCAACACGACATACGGCGCGGCTGCAAATTGGGCGAAGTCATGTGCAGACAGGCCGATCCGTGTGTCAGGGGAAGGCAGACCTAAATGGCGGCGCATCGGGCGAGACAAGAATGGGTCCGGGGGCGCGGGTTGTGGCCAGACGCCTTCATCAAGGCCTGCCAAGACCACTTTGTTGAACTGTAGAAGCCGTGCTTCGAGCGGCCCTAGAATGGCGATGCGTGGATGCGTCCCCCGCGGGCGAACGACCAAATCTGCCATTAAGTGATCGAGGGTCCGGCCGATTGCTTGGGGCTGGATTGGCGGAAAGAGGTGGCCATGTTCCATCAAGCTGGCAAAGAAGCGTGCGGCGGATTCGCCTGCCTCACCGCGCCAAACAATTTCGGCTCCGTTTTGGGTTGGTGTGGCGGCGAGCACTTCGGCTAACTCAGCGATACTTTGGGCACAGTCCGGCAAGGCTCCGCTGAGTGGTCCTGCTTGGGTAAGGTGCTGATCAAGCCTTCTGAGTAAGTTGATGCCATCGTGGTGCTGCACGGACTGGCCGTCGACCTTCATGGTGCGCCAATAGGCCGGTTTGAGGGCTTCAAGTTGGGTAATCAATTGGGGCAGGGTTCGCGCTTTTCTTGGACCCCGCAAGATGCCAATTTCGATAGCCGCCGCGCAGGCGGCAACGTGATCGCGCGCAAGACCAACTGAGGTCAAAGGATGTCCGAGCAATGCGCATAAGACCACAGGGTCGCTAGGGTCTTGGCTCCAATGCATAACATGACGCAGGAAGCTGCCCAAATTGGTATCGCTGATCGGGCGACCAGATGAGACGTCTACCTGAATGTCCCAGCGCTGCATTTTTGCGGCAACCCGGCGGGCGATCTCTGCGCTGGGTGTAACGAGGGCGACAGTTTGATCTGGCGTTTCAAGTGTTTCGCGCAACTCATGGGCGATCAAGCTTGCTTCTTCTTCTTCGCTGGACGCTTCAATTAGGGTTAGGCCTCCAAGGCCGGCGATAATGTTTTCCTGTCCAAGCTCCTGGATTCGCGAGGGCCAGTCTGCGGTTGATGCTTGTGGCGTCAAGGCTTCATTGATCACAAGGCGTCGCTGCGCCAGCTCGAACGGTTCTACAACACCGGGCAAAACTTGGACGTCGTGGCGCTCGATACCGATGGCTTCAATGGCTTCCGACAGTGCACGCTGGGGATGCTGATCATCGTGTCGAGCAGCACTCCACGCGTCGCTTGAAATATGCGTATCGAGACCGGGTAGAACGACCATGCCATTTGGGAGGCGTGCGATCAGATGCATCAATTTGCGCGTTACAGGCATAGAACCGGTGGATCCTGCCAGCACGATTGTTTGCTCTGGAGGGGCGGCGCGCCATTTATCCACCATCGCCTCGATATTGCGCCGCTGCTGCACGCCGGGATCAACTTTGTTGACGCTGACCAGATAGGCGGGCCAAGCTTCGGTGACAATGGATAGGAATGTGGTGGATTGTTCCCAATGTTTTGCCAGTTCATGCTCGCTGACCATGGTCGACAATTTGGACCAGTCAAACATGTCCGCACCACTGGCCATCATAGCGGCGGAGTCCAGCAAATCCGCGAGTGCGTCTGCAGCGAGGAGGGCGGAGACTGGATCGTTTGACCAGTCTGACTCGAGGCCTCGGGCTTGGATGAGGCGGGCGAGAATCAGGCGCCGCGCGAGTGGGTTTATGGCAGGGACCTGATCTAAATCGCCGCCAAACTCACCAAGGCCTGCATCGTCAGGGTCAAGGTCGCCCAAAGTGCGGATGCGCGGCAAAAGCGTGGCAGCCTGTGGGCTACAGTTTAAAAATGCTTGAGCAAGTCCACGTGCCGCCCGGCGGGTAGGAAGGACAATGATGGCATCAGACAGCGCAAAAGGGGTCTCATCGTGCGATAGGGCACCAACCAAAGTACGAGCGAGTACGTCAAGAAACGATACGGCTGGCGGAATGGTGAATACCCGGGGTGTTGGCGTCTCGAATAAGTCGCGCATTGTGGTCATTATATCCTGAAATCACCGCTGGATTCTTGTCTACCGTGCCCCTACGACATCTGCGGACGCAGCCCTGAGTTCGCTAATGGAGGCTTGCAAGGTTTGCTGAAAGGCGGTTCGCCAAGCTGACAGCGAATGGGCGTCTGCGGCTGCTTTACTATAGAGGATTGCGCGGGAAGACGAGACCACGCCACCTTCATGGCCGCTTGGTCCTGATACAAGTCCCGCCAATGCATCCTTGGCGGCCCCGCCTTGTGCACCATAGCCTGGTACCAAGAAGAGGGTTTTTGGAAGAATAGCGCGCAATCTTATGGCTTCGGCGGGCCAAGTGGCACCGCAAACCACCATCAGGGATGAGAAGCCAGATTGCCCCATCAAGTGATCCTGGAGGCCGACAAGCTGCTCGCCGACCCGGACCCAAAGAGGGGCACCAGAGCAATCGATATCTTGAAAGTCCTTTGCACCGGGGTTGGAGGTTCTGACAAGAACCGCGATGCCTTTGTCATTTGCTTTCGCGGCATCGGCAAAAGGCTTTAGTGAGTCGAGGCCCAGATAGGGGTTGACCGTCAGGCAGTCGCAAGGTGTTGGGGCGTTTGCGCCGAGAAAGGCGCGCGCATAGCCCTCTGCTGTCGAACCAATGTCGCCCCGTTTGGCATCGATCAGGACCATAAGGTCTTTGTCACGGGCGAAACGAGCAAGCTTTCCAGTTAGTGCGACGCCAGCGGCACCCCACGGCTCAAACAAGCCGATCTGGGGCTTCACAATTGGAACTTGGCCGGCGAGTTCTTCGATTATAGCGCTAAAGAAGCGCTCGAGTGTTTCGAGCTCGCCCTTCGGGCCAAAAAGTGACGGGATCAAATCGGGGAAGGGGTCAAAGCCAACGCAGAGCGGGGTGGCGCGTAAGCGGGTTTGTTCGGTTAGGCGGTCGCCGAAAGTGGTCATATAATTTGTTTAAGCGATCTCATCTGCTTTGCCCAGCGGGCAGGGGAGGCCTATAAAAGATTTTGTGGCAGCGACCCTTCATGGCGCAAGAGCCAATGTTTGCGCTCCATACCGCCACCGTAACCTGTCAGCGTGCCGTTCGCACCGATAACGCGGTGGCAAGGTACAATGAGTGCGATTGCATTGGCACCATTAGCAAGGCCCACGGCCCGCATCCCTTTTGGGTTTCCGATTTGGGCGGCCAGCTGGCCATAACTAAGGGTCTTGCCAGCGGGGATGGTCTGCAGCGCTTGCCAAACTGTTCGCTGGAAGACTGTGCCGCCAAAGGCAATTGGCAGGGCATCGAGCGCATCAATCTCGCCCGCAAAATAAGCATGGATGGCCCGATGATAGGGTTCGGGTGGTATCTCTTCTGAGACTGAGAAGCTGGTCTTGGGATAGTGGCGCGCAAGCAGCCGATCCATTCGGGCTTGATGGTCCTCCCATTCCAATAGGCGTACCCGCTTTTCGTCGTCCAATAACATCATCATTGGGCCGGTAGGGGTGTCTATATGGCTGAGCGTGAGCTTCATAAGAGGGGTCCTAAGACAAGGGAATAGCAGTGGCTATGGTCTGAAACATTGCTTTGGACTTGGCTAGCGGTTTTCGGACGTGCTGATTAGAGGCCGCGATAGGGTCTAGTCATGTCCGAATTCCGCTAGACCCTATGCTGGTGTGCTGGCAAGAGGACCCATGACCCTTGATCAAGACACTTGCTATGCGATTATTTCAGCACGCGACAGCCGCTATGATGGCCGCTTCTTTACTGCCGTTAAAACGACGGGCATCTATTGTCGCCCAATCTGTCCTGCACGGCTGCCCAAGCGTGAGAATGTCATTTTTTATCCCTCTGCCGCTGTTGCGCAAGAGGAAGGCTTTCGACCTTGTTTACGTTGCCGTCCTGAGACCGCTCCCGATACCCCAGCATGGCGGGGTACGTCGAGCTCGGTAGGGCGGGCTTTACGCTTGATTGAGGAAGGGGCGTTGGATAGCGGCACCGTAGAGCAAATGGCTGCCCGGCTTGGCTTAGGCGAGCGGCAATTGCGTCGGCTGTTCTTGAAGCATGTTGGCGCAAGCCCGGTCAGCGTGGCGCTAACCCGGCGCCTGTTGTTGGCGAAGCAATTGCTTCATGAAACGGATTTGACGATTACCCAAATCGCCATGGCTTCGGGATTTGGCTCGATCCGTCGGTTCAATGAGTCGTTTCAGCAGGTGTTTAAAACTGCGCCATCTTTTTTGCGTCGTGAGAGTGGCGTTGAACGGCCTTGTATCCCTGCCGCGGATATTCGCCTGAAGCTTCGTTATCGTCCGCCGTATGATTGGGGCGCTATAGCTGGGTTTATGAAGGCGCGGCTCTATCCGGGGTTGGAAACGTTTGAAGCGGGTATTTATCGCCGGAGCCTATGTTTAGACGGCCAGATTGGCTTGGTTGCTGTGGCGCAGGGTAAAGGGGATTGGCTCGATGTGCGGGTGAGGCTGCGGGATCTGACTCTGTTACCCAAAGTGATTGCACGGGTTCGTGAAGCCTTTGATTTGGCCGCCGATCCCGATGTGATTGGCGCGCTTTTGGGCCAAGATCCGGCGCTGCAGGGTTTGGTTCTGCGCAGACCGGGTTTGCGGGTTCCTGGGGCGTTCAACCCTTTTGAGATCGGTATTCGCGCCATTCTTGGTCAGCAGATTTCAGTCACTGCCGCTATTAAGCTTGGTGCGAGCTTGGTGTCGGAATTGGGGAAGGCTTTGCCCAATGAATGGGCGCAAGAGGCGGGTGTGTCTCGCCTTTTCCCATCGGCAGAATCCATTTTGGCATCATCGTTGGATTTCTTGGGCATGCCACAGGCGCGTGTGCGTTGTCTAAAGGCATATTGCGAGGCGTTTCTGGCCCAGGAGGATTTTTTTGGCGGTGATACGCAGCTTGTATTGGCGCGACTGCTGGGCGTTAAAGGCATCGGTCCATGGACCGCCAGCTATGTTGCGCTACGAGCGCTGCGGGACCCAGATGCCTTTCCGGCTGAGGATGTTGCTTTGGCGCGTGGTTTGGCGCTGCCGGGAGGTGAGCGACCGTCGCGGGACGCGCTTGAGCAGTGGTCACAGGCGTGGCGGCCCTGGCGCGCTTACGCGGCGCAGCACATTTGGACGGAGTTGGCGTCGGGTTGAGGGTTTGGCTTAAGCCGCCATGACTTTTTCCACTTCAGCGACCAGTTCTCGCAAGTGGAAGGGTTTGGAGAGGACTTTTGCCTTCGAGGGGGCTTGGTTAGCAGGATTGAGGGCCACTGCTGCGAAGCCCGTGATGAAGACGATTTTCATGGCAGGGTCTACTTCGGCTGCCCGTCGTGCAAGTTCGACGCCATCTACACCTGGCATCACGATGTCTGTGAGAAGCAAATCGAAGCCCATTGCGTTCAGGGCCTCAAGTGCTTGATCCCCATCTGGGAAGTCTGCAACAATATGGCCTGCTTTATTAAGCGCAGCAGCAAGGAACGTGCGCAAGGAATCGTCATCTTCCGCCAAGAGAATTCTCGCCATTTGTGCCGTGCTCCGTTAGGTGTTGGGTGTATTTATGGCGCAATATGGTGAAGGCGAGGTTGACAACTCTTGTCCTGAAACGATTTTTGCACAGGTTGCTGTATGTATTTTTTGGTACAGTCGCGTCTGTTCGCGCTTCTTATGTTTTCAATGCCTCGGGGCTAAGGGTTGATATGCAGGAAACAGGTACGAGGACAGAGTTTCGACGGGTTGATTATGGCGGCGCGTCGGAGTTTCGGCCGCCTGCTTTTCGTTTGCTTCGCCCCGTCGCTGGTCGTTCTGGCGTAATTGTTTGTTGCCCGCATTCTGGCCGCTTCTATCCCGAGGATTTGGTGCGCAGCTCGAAATTAGACAGGCTTGCCTTGAGGCGTTCGGAGGACGCGTTTGTAGATGATCTCTTGGCGGCTAGCCCGGAACTTGGGGCAACTCTGCTGCTGGCAGATTTTGCCCGTGCCTATGTAGATTTAAATCGTAGTCCGGATGAGCTTGATCCAGACCTTATTCATGATCTTCCAGCCGGTGACCGGCGCGTACCTTCGCCTCGGGTTTTAGCGGGGTTGGGTGTGGTTCCTCGCACTGTTGGTGATGGCGTTGAGATTTATGCCAGTCGTTTGTCCTTCGCTGCTGCCCACGCCCGACTGAAAGAGGTTTATGAGCCGTGGCATTCCGCGATCGAGGGTTTAATTGAGGCCGAAAAACAGGCCGTGGGCCAGTCTGTTATGTTGGATTGCCATTCCATGCCCGCTTCGGCATCTGGCGTGCCCGAAAATGACATTGTCCTCGGGGATCGTTTTGGTGCCTCCTGCGCCCCCGTTTATATGGCTGAGGCTTTTGCGTTTCTCAGGTCCAAGGGCCTACGTGTGGCACGCAATAACCCCTATGCTGGTGGATATGCCACTGAGCGTTATGGAAAGCCTGCTCGAAATCAGCATAGTTTGCAGATTGAGATTAATCGTTCGCTGTATATGGTTGAGGGTGCCATGAGCAAGCGTGGCTCGTTTGCCAATGTGGCGGATACATTGTCAGGGCTTGTAGCGCGCATTGTTGAGGTGGCGGAAGCAAGAGTGCCGCGCGACTCTGGTTGAGTCGGTTCAAAAAAGGGCCGAGCACGAGGCCCGGCCTTGGAGTTGTTTGGGAGGAAACGCCCAAAAAGGGCAGGGACGCCAAGGCATCCATGCATGTGTTTATCTCGCATCTGCAAAATTTTCAATGGCTTTTGCACTGGGCGCTTCTTAATTAGGATTATTTTGCATGGGGTTAGGTTAGAAGAGGTTGAAATAATTAGATTTTTGATTTATTGCACTGCAGCATTGCAAAATTGAGTAGCTAAGAGTTGCGCGCGTGGCGACGCTGTTTGGCTTGATTAAGCTTGAAGATATCCCTTATGTGACCCGATATGAGGCCATAGTGCCTATTTTCGGGTTTTGAAGGATTAGCAATGCCGTATCTAGCGTTGGTTCGCCATGGACAGTCACAATGGAATCTTGAAAATCGGTTCACTGGGTGGATGGACGTGAATTTAACTGCGGAAGGTGAGGCGCAAGCCCGTAAGGCCGGACAGCTCTTGAAGTCATCGGGTGTTGGTTTCTCGCGGGCTTTTACGTCGCTGCAGACCCGGGCAATCCGGACGCTTTGGCTGGCGCTGGAGGAAATGGATTGCTGTTGGCTGCCTGAAGAAAAGAGCTGGTGTTTGAACGAGCGTCACTATGGCGCGCTTACCGGCCTGGATAAGGCTGAAACAATGGCGAAGCACGGGGAAGAACAGGTGCGTATTTGGCGACGATCCTATGATGTGCCGCCACCGCCGCAACCAAAGTCTGATCCGTTCCATCCTATCCATGATTTGCGTTATCAGCACGTACCAGCTGGCGCTTTGCCGGATGGGGAGAGTTTGGCCATGACTTTGGCGCGGGTGTTGCCTTATTGGTCGGCAAGCATTGCGCCGCATCTGAAGCAGGAAAGCCTTGTGATCTCGGCGCATGGAAACTCCCTTCGCGCCATTATCAAGCATTTATTCGTGCTCGATGAGGACCAGATCATGGAAGTCGAAGTTCCAACTGCCAATCCGCTTTTGATTGAGTTGGATAGCGCCTTGAAGCCTATTTCGGCGAGATATCTTGATGCCAGCCGGGCACAGCCTTTACCCGTTATTGGGTAAGGCCATGTCAGAGCCGCTGATACAGTGGTCGCTGGCTGACATAGGTTTCATGTCGCGTGCGCTTGAGCTTGCACGATCAGGCCTTGGTCATACCGCGCCCAATCCGAGCGTTGGTTGTATCCTGGTAGGGGATGGGCTCATTATTGGCGAAGGTCGTACGCAAGCGGGCGGCAGGCCGCATGGTGAAGCGATGGCTCTAGCGATGGCCGGTTCGAATGCGACCGGTTCTCATGCCTATGTAACGTTGGAGCCTTGTGCGCATGACAGCAGTCGCGGTCCCGCTTGTAGCACCACTTTGGTGGAAGCCGGCATTGGGTGTGTGACGATTAGCGTGTTGGACCCTGACCCGCGCACAAGGGGATTAGGTGTTGCGCGGTTGGAGGCTGCTGGCTTAGTGGTTCGCGTGGGTCTTCTAGCCGAACAGGGACAACAACAGATTGCGGGCTTTGAGAAGCGCTTGCGGACGGGTTTACCTTGGGTGCATGTTGGCCAGGACAACGGCACCTTTGATGCGGTTATGGGCAACCTTCAGGCTGCGGATTTTGCAGCTTACCTGGCAGAAGCAGGCGCCAATGGTGTAATGCGCTTATGCTTGTTGCCAGGGTCCCCAGCGGCGGAGCAAGCCGCGGCTCTGAGTTTGGTTGATTCTTCTGAGTGATTTTATCGGGCAATCACGGTGAGTTTGCGGCACAAGTCGTCCAATTGCTCTAGGCTGCGATAGTGAATTGTAAGCGCACCACCTTTTTCGCCCTTGTGGGCTAAGCTGACATCCAAACCGAGTGTTGCGGACAAATCGTGGGCGAGCGCTTTTGAATCTGCGTCACTTGGATCGTCACGTTTGCCGCCAGAGCCTAACCCCGAGCCAACCTTTCCGCCCTCAGACTTGGTCAATAGCTTTTCAGCATCGCGAACACTCAAGCCCCGATCGATAATTGCGCGGGCTGCTGCGAGGGGATCGGGCGCACTAATGATCGCGCGCGCATGACCGGCACTGAGGTCACCGGACCGGACGAGGTCTTTTACCGAGTCCGGCAAGGTTAAGAGCCGCAAGGTATTTGCGATATGGGCTCGGCTTTTGCCGACCGTGTCAGCGATGGCTTGCTGGGTGCGTCCGAAACGCTCAGCCAATTGTTGAAAAGCAAGCGCTTCTTCGATTGGGTTCAAGTCTGCCCGTTGCACGTTCTCAACAATGGAGACTTCCAACGTTGCGAGGTCATCAAAGCTACGCACCAAGGCTGGCACAACATGCAAGCCCGCCAATTGCGCAGCGCGCCAACGCCGTTCGCCAGCGACAATCTCATAGCGGCCAGACGCATCTGGTAGCAAGCGCAGCAGCAAAGGCTGCAAGATGCCATGCTGTCGGATTGAATCGGCCAAGGTCTGCAGGTCATGTTCGTCGAACTGACGACGTGGCTGCTGGGGATTGCGGACAATGAGGTCGAGACCAATTTCGCGTGTCCCGCCGTCAGCGCTGCGCTCTTCGCTAGGGCGTGTCGTTTCTGTGTCGCCCAGCAGTGCAGAAAGTCCGCGTCCTAGCCCACGAGCTGGGCGGTTGTCGGTCTTGCTCGGGGCTTTTATGCCCAGTTCGGTTTCGTCGCTCATGCTGCTAACCTTGTGCGTTCACGTTGCAGGACCTCGCTCGCCAAGCGCATATAGGCTTGGCTGCCAGAGCATTTGTAATCGTAGAGGAGGGCTGGCTTGCCAAAGGAGGGGGCTTCAGAAATCCGGACATTGCGAGGGATTACGGTCGTATAAACCTTGTCCCCCAAATGGGTGCGAACATCTAGGGCGACTTGGTCGGATAGATTGTTGCGCTGATCATACATGGTCAGCACAATGCCTTGGATTTCTAGGGCTGGATTCAGCGAGCCTTTGACGAGATCGACTGTTCGCATCAATTGTGTGAGGCCTTCAAGTGCAAAGAACTCACATTGCAGCGGAACCAGCACCGCATCCGCCGCTGTCATGGCATTGATGGTCACAACATTAAGGGATGGCGGGCAGTCAATCAGAATGAAATCATAATGCACACCATCGCCGCGGCTAATGTCAACACGGTGGCGGGCGAGTGCATCGCGGAGGCGGAATGCCCGATTGGGCGCTTGCGATAATTCCATTTCAACCCCTGCTAGGTCGACACTGGCCGGTATGACCGCAAGATTTGGAATTCGTGTAGGGATGGCGGCCTCTGCGAATGAAGCCTCTCCCATGATGACGTCGTATGACGTGAGCTTACGTGCGGCCGCTGATACACCCAAGCCTGTTGAGGCATTGCCCTGCGCATCGATGTCTAAGATCAGAACTGTTTCGCCGACGGCAGCAAGTGCGGTTGCGAGGTTGATCGCGGTCGTGGTTTTGCCGACACCACCCTTTTGGTTTGCCACTGCAATGACGCGTGTCTTCTTCATAGTTGCGTGGACCTTGTTCTGAGTTGGCATTCGGTGATTTCTACGATGCAGCCCCGTGCATCGCTAACCGAGGGGTGGATTGTTGACTTAAAGATCCAGTTTGTCGAGGCCTGTTCAAGCTCTGCTGACACTTCTTCCCCTTTTGGAAACAGTGCTTGCGTCTGGGATCCTTGCCAAGGATTTGCATAGGCAAGGAGACGATCCAGCGCTGTAAAGGCTCGCGCCGTTATGATGTCGACCGGGCGGGGCATGACGTTTTCGAGCTTGTCGTTGACGATCTCGACTTTCACCTCCATGGCGCGAGCGGCTTCTCTTAAGAACCCGCAGCGCTTGGTGCTGGCTTCGATGAGTGTAACCTGCGCTCCATCGACTGGCTGAATAAGCGCGGCAATAACCAATCCCGGGAAGCCAGCGCCTGAACCGAAGTCGACCCAGGTCTTTGCCTCGGGACTGGCGAGCGGCAGTATTTGTGCAGAATCGAGGATATGACGATCCCAGAATGAGCCGAGGGTCGATGCGCCGACGAGATTGATCCGTGGTGCCCATTTGGAGAGTATGGCTTGATAGGCCAGAAATCGGTCGATGGTTTCACGTGAAACACCATAGTCCAACATAAGTAGTGCTTGAACTTCCTCGGGGGTTCCATCCCCGATTAACTCATGCGGTCGCACGGGCGTTTACTCCTCGGCGAACAAAAGCCAGCAGCGCTGTAAGTGCTCCTGCAGTCATGCCCTCAATACGAGAGGCCTGACCCAATGTCGTCGGGCGTACCGCCAGGAGCTTCTCTCGTGCCTCATTAGAAAGACCACCGATCGCGCTATAGTCGAGATCTTGTGGAAGTACCAAGTCTTCATCTCGACGGAAGGCGACGATATCTGCTTGCTGCCGATCCAAATAGCCAGAGTAAACCGCTTCGGTCTCAAGCTGCGTTAAAGCCCGTTGACTCATTCCTGTCAGGTCCGGGAACAAGCTCATCAAACGCGGCAAGCCAATTTGTGGGTGAGCAATCAGTTCCAATACGCTGCGTTTGCGACCATCTTGGTTGACGGGTAGGCCGAGCTTTAAGGCCTCAGTCGGTGTAATCGTGGTTTCAGTCGCATAGGACCGCGCTGATGCAATCTCGCTCAGCTTCTGTGCGAATGCTTGTGTCCGATGCGCGCCAACCAATCCGAGTGAGATCCCGATTGGCGTGAGGCGCTGATCTGCATTGTCGGCCCGGAGCGTCAAGCGATACTCAGCACGCGATGTAAACATCCGATAGGGCTCGGACACCCCTCGCGTAACAAGATCGTCAATCAGCACGCCGATATAGGCCTCGTCGCGTCGAAAACTAAAGGGCGGGAGCCCGCCCACCCGTCGCGCTGCATTGAGGCCGGCCATTAAGCCCTGTGCTGCTGCCTCCTCATATCCGGTCGTTCCGTTGATCTGGCCGGCGAGATATAGGCCCGGGACGGATTGAACCGATAGGTCCGATCCCAAAGCACGAGGGTCTACATAATCATACTCAATTGCATAAGCGTAGCGAAGGATCTCCACCTGTTCGAGACCCGGGATGGTGCGCATGAACGCAGCCTGGACTCCCTCTGGGAAGGACGTCGAAATACCATTTGGGTAGATGGTGGGGTCATCCAGACTTTCTGGCTCCAAGAAAATCTGATGGCGATCTTTATCGGAGAACCGCACGATCTTGTCTTCAATCGACGGGCAATAACGTGGGCCGCGGCCTTCAATAGCACCGCCATAAACAGCCGACAGATGAAGATTTTCGCGAATGACTTGATGGGTTGCCTCATTCGTCCACGTGATCCAGCATGGCACCTGTGGTGTGGTGATCTGTTCGTTCAAGAAAGAGAAGGGGGTAGGTGGCTCATCCCCCGGCTGCATTTCACAGACACGATAGTCAATCGTGCGCCCGTCCAGCCGAGCCGGTGTGCCAGTCTTAAGACGACCCATTGGCAAGCCGAGCCGATACAGGGTTTGGGCAAGTCCGATAGCAGGGGCTTCATCAATACGCCCTGCCGGCCAGGTCTTTTGGCCCAAATGGATCATCCCATTCAGAAAGGTGCCGGTAGTAAGCACAACCGCGCCCGCTTCAATCCGGGTGCCACTACCCAAGACAATGCCGCCGCAAATCCCGTCCACCAGAATCAAGTCTTCAACCGCGGCACTGAGGATGTCGAGATTGTCTTGCCCCGCCAGAAGTGATTGGATGGCTTCGCGATAGAGTTTGCGATCCGCCTGCGCCCGTGGTCCGCGAACGGCGGGGCCCTTGGAGCGATTGAGCATTCTAAACTGAATACCTGCCGCGTCAGCGGACTTGCCCATGATCCCATCTAAGGCATCGATCTCGCGAACTAAGTGGCCCTTGCCAAGTCCGCCAATCGCTGGGTTGCATGACATTTCGCCTATGGTCGCGGCATTATGGGTGACGAGGAGTGTCTTGGCCCCGACGCGCGCACTTGCGGCTGCAGCTTCACAGCCAGCATGACCGCCGCCAATGATAATAGTGTCGTAAGCGCTATGTGCCACTGTCTTGCCTCTGATTGGGGCGGCCTACATAGCGAAACTTAGCGCACAGGTCGACTCATCCCGTCAGAACTGTTTCACGTGAAACTGTGCGCGGTTAGCCTCGCTACTTGCCGATGCAGAATTGGGAGAATAGCCGGTCCAGGACATCTTCCATATCGACACGTCCTGTTACGCGACCCAAAGCACGTGCAGCCAGACGCAAGTCCTCTGCGACTAGCTCGGGCGCATGCTCAGAGGCTGTCAGTGCCCGGTCCAATGCCTCGATCCCTTCCCGCACGGCCTCCTGATGGCGCAGCCGCGTTAAGGGCGCGGACTCGGACTTACCGAGGTCGGCTTGCGCACGATTGGCGATCATGGCTTCGAGCTCCTCTAGGCCAAGACGGGTCACGCTTGAAACACACAGCTCCCCTTCGCCCGCGTCTGCCCACGCCAAGCGGTCCGCCTGACCGAGAAGCCAAAGGTCCCCATCGGTCATCAAATCTTTGAACTCTGATTTATCATCATGGCTTGTCACAAGTGCCAAGCGCAAATCAGCCTCCTTGGCCCGTTGACGTGCCCGACGCACCCCCTCTGCCTCAATCAGGTCTTCAGAATCCCGTAGGCCCGCCGTATCAGAAACTAGGATCACCATCCCGCCCAAGATCAAACGTACCTCCACAATATCGCGAGTTGTACCCGGAATCGAGGACACGATCGCAGCGTCGCGACGCGCCAATTGATTTATTAGACTCGATTTACCAGCATTCGGCTTTCCTACAATTGCCACCTGAAACCCACTTCGAACCCGCTCTGCCCGACGAGCATCAACCAAATAGGTGTCTAACCGTGTCTTTAAGTCTTGAATTCGATGGCGCGCCCGGCCACTCAAACCTGGCGGGAGGTCCTCATCTGGGAAATCGATGTCGCCTTCGGCATCGGCGAGGCAATCAATCACCGCTTCGCGCCAGCGATCCACTTCATCGGCCAACTCGCCTTCCATCTGTCGGAGAGCTTGGCGACGTTGTGCCGCTGTTTCGGCTTCCACGATGTCGGCCAAACCCTCTGCTGCGGTCAGGTCCATCTTCCCATTTATGAAGGCGCGGCGGCTAAACTCGCCCGCCTCAGCGAAGCGGACCCCCGCAATTCCCAAGCAAGCTTCCAATGTATCGCGCACAACCGCCCGACCACCGTGGACATGCAGCTCTAGAACATCTTCGCCGGTGAAGCTTCTTGGCTTTGGAAAATAAATAACGAGAGCATTATCAATGGGCTCATCGTCTAGGGCGACCACCCTTGCCAGTTTCGCGTATCGCGGTCGAGGCAGGCCGCCGATCAAACGCTGGGCTACCGTTTCACAGGCTGGCCCGGATAAGCGGATGATGCTGACCCCGGCTGGCCCTGGCCCTGAGGCAAGAGCCACGATGGTGGAAGCTGTCACGAGGTCTTATCGCTCGCGCTTGTGTCCGCGGTGGTTGTAGGCTTTGACGGCACATCACTTGTTGCAACTTTCAAGGCTGCGCCAACAAGGGCACCAAATGCCTCCGTGGCCGCCCCACCAAGACCTGTCCAAGTGCGTAGCATGGGCTCAACATCAACCATATTGCCTGTCTTCTCGAGCTTATCCTTGGCAATCCCAACAAAGGTCTCTTGGATGGAAGACAGGTTCGGCATGCCCAAAAGCTCGCGCGCTTCGCTCGGCGTCAAATCGACTTCTATACTGACTTTCATGCTACCCTCTCCAAATTCGCGGCCAAACAATGATGACAGCAATTATCACCCGTCGCGGCTTTACCGAAAGATAACAAAACCGATTGTCATCCCGTGGTCTTGCGACTAGGTCATACCCGTAACACGCTTTCACTTGGGGTTCGACTATCCATAGGTCAAGCGAGGCCTCGATCAATTCTGATTTTGCGGAGAAAATACATATGGGCGAGCATGTCACGATCAATGGACCAGATGGCGCATTCATGGCTTATATCGCCACGCCGGCGCAGGCCAATGGCCGTGCTTTAGTGGTGATCCAAGAGATATTTGGCGTCAATAAAGTCATGCGTGATCTGGCGGACGCCTATGCCGCCGAAGGCTATTTAGCGGTAGTCCCCGATCTGTTCTGGCGTATCCAGCCCGGGATCGACATCACCGATCAAACGCCAGAAGAATGGCAACAGGCCTTTGATTATTTTGGCAAGTTCGATGTGGACAAGGGTATCGTGGACATTCAAGCCACCATTGACTATCTCCGTCAAAGCCACCAAACAATCGGCGCGGTTGGCTATTGCTTAGGTGGGCTCTTGGCCTATCTGACCGCTACCCGCACGACCATAAATGCGAGCGTCAGCTATTATGGTGTTGGCATTCAAGATCGCTTGGCCGAGGCCAGCGCAGAGACCAAGCCCTTGCTTCTGCATGTTGCATCGGAAGATTCCTTTGTAAACAAGGACGCTCAAGCCGCCATGAAGGCCGGGCTCTCTGACCAAACCCAAATCCAGATGCATGTTTACGAGGGTCTAGACCACGCCTTCGCCCGTGTTGGCGGACAGCATTATGATGCAGCAGGCGCCAAACTAGCCAACGAGCGAACGATGGACTTCTTCGCAGAGACCTTGTCATGATGCGTCAGATTGGCCTTTCGCGTCTTGGTGGACCAGAAGTCCTTGAATTGCGCCAAGTCCCAATCCCAAGCCCTAAGCCAGAAGAGATTTTAATTGAGATAGCCGCATGTGGCCTCAATTTTATCGATACCTATCAACGCACAGGCCTTTACCCAATCCCGTTGCCGTCCGGCCTTGGACTTGAAGGGGCTGGTATCGTGACCTCGATTGGCGAAGCCGTCACCCGGTTTAAGATTGGCGACCGGGTTGCCTTTTCCTCTGGCCCCTTGGGTGCCTATGCCGACTTTGCTGCCGTGCCCGAAGGCCGCGCTGTCAAAGTTCCAGATACTATAGGGCTGGATGTTGCCGCAGGTATCCTCCTGAAGGGCCTGACAGCTGAATTTCTGATCCAACGCCTGCGACCCTTGAAGGCGGGCGACACGGTCTTGTTTCATGCCGCAGCGGGCGGGGTCGGCCTGATAGCCTGCTCATGGCTTGCCCATTTGGGTGTTCGCGTCATTGGCACCGTGGGTAGCGAGGCAAAGGCTGAATTGGCGCGCGAACATGGATGCTCCGACGTCATACTTTATCGCTCGGAGCCGATTGCCGAGCGCGTCAGGGCACTTACAAACGGCAAAGGCTGCGAAATCGTCTATGATTCTGTAGGGGCCGATACGATGGTGGCCTCGCTCGACAGTACCGCCCGACGTGGCTTGACTGTTAGCTTTGGCAATGCCTCTGGACCACCCGCCCCTGTATCGCCGCTGGATCTATCCCGTCGCGGTTCGCTGTTCCTGACCCGGCCGACCCTATTTGACTATGTGGCTACGACCCCGGAACTTGATCAAGCGGCAAAGGATCTTTTCGCACTTGTCGAAAAAGGTGTGATTCGTCCGGTGATTGGCGCACGCTATCCGCTTGAACAGGCAGCCGACGCCCATCGCGCCCTGGAAGGGCGCCAAACCATGGGCGCGACAATCCTATTGCCTCGAGGCTAACCACGACCAAGAAGGCCGCACTACTCGAAGGCGGCCTCCAACTCGTCACGAAGCACATAGCCAACCTTTTTCTCATTATAGCGAGTGATTTCGGCCCAGCTTCCGGTTGGCGTTGCAGTATAGCCCCAGACCTGCACCATGGTTTTGGTGGGAATCTCACCAATCTTCTGTGCAGCGGGATCGGGTTCCTCCCGCAAGTAGATGGCCTTCTGCACCGCCCTGGCTTTGTACGCCCCGGTTAGTACCGGCCTGCGATCTGTATCGATTTCAGCCAAACGAATGAAGCCTTTGCCCGAAGGCGGCACCATAACCATGGCCCAGCCGTTGAGCTCTTCAGTCGAGACCACGCTGACTTCGGTACCACGCTCAAGCTTCACCTTGACGTCGCCGCCCGGCTCAATCTGACTCATGATGACGGACGCAGAGCGCGCGTACCGAATGTCTGGCTTTGGTTTAACAAACCAGTAAGTTACACCGCCAGTTGCCACCAGAGCCAAAAGAATTGGAATTGAGCGACCAAACGAGGGTGGACGCCTTTGCTGGGCTAAATCAAACTCACCAGACATCAGTACAAGCCTCACTCTAATAAGGCTCAATATGATGTCACGCGAAGGTTGTGTCTAGCCCCGCAGGGGGCGCCAGGACATAGGCGTCCTAAACGCCACGGCAAAGACCTCAGTCAGCCAGCAGCTTTACCAAGTCGATCGCCTTCTGGCGCTGTTTGGATGACTTAATTGCGGCAAAGGCGATAACTAGGTCTGTAGCGTCTGGATTCTGAGCGATTAGGCTGAGGATTGAGGATTGTGGACCCTCGGCACGCTCGGACTTTGGGGTCAATCCATATTGAGAACAATCAACGCCTTCGTAGAAATACTCAGGCCCGACACCCAAAACACACGAAATCTGGAACAAACGCGACGCGGAGATCCGATTCACGCCACGCTCGTACTTTTGGAGTTGCTGGAAAGAAATGCCCAGTGCTTGGGCAAGTTGGTCTTGAGTCATATCGACAGCATCACGTTGTCGACGAACCCGTTGAGCAACAAAATGATCGAGGTCATCGGCCTTACGGGGGTTTACGTTCTCTTTTGCAGACACTTCACATCCTCCATTACTACAAACTTAAGCATCGCATGTGGCGATAAGACGTCTTGGTACCAGTGCTTGCGCAGGTAACCTCCCGGTAAGTTTGCCTGCCCCGAGCGGCAGGTTAGGCGTTTTCCTTCCCAGAAGAGGTCCAAATTCATGTGGCGGCACGAATTCCCTGCGGTACCAAGGCCTGGTCCTCTGGTCGAAAACGGACTCTAACCACTTCAAAACAACTTTGATCCGAGGGATTCGTTCAATGTCGCGATGATAAACAAGGCTCAATTCGATTGGTTCAGCAGACCCGCCTATCATAACGAGCTCAGGGTACAGAGAAGCTAGAACAGTTGGCATTGCCGCCACTCCAATGCCTGCCAACACCCCTTCAACCACGGCTGCACTGGAGTTGGTTTCAACCCGTCTGCGCGCCAAATCCTCAAATGCGGGCCCATTGCGCGCCATATTCGCGGTCAGTGTATGGGCAGTGAAATG
The DNA here is from genome assembly GCA_041160865.1 of Pseudomonadota bacterium. GTDB lineage: Bacteria > Pseudomonadota > Alphaproteobacteria > Caulobacterales > Aquidulcibacteraceae > Aquidulcibacter. The sequence continues at coordinate 37,160 of JBEAVQ010000005.1, forward strand.
CAAAAACGGGTGGTGCAGCGCCTCTTCTATAGAGTGCGGCAAGCCATATAATTCAAAGTACGAACGTGTCCCAAATAGCCCGTAGTGAAAATAAGCAATCGGCCGGGACAAATAGCCAGGGACAGGCTCAGCATTGAAACTTAGAGCTATTTCCGCATCCGCTTCCAAAGGATTATTAGGCAAAAGACCACAATCCAAGCGCAAGTCCAACTTTGGGTTCTCTCGCAATAATTGAGTCAGAGCAGGTGTGAGCAAAAACGCTTCAACACCGTCCGAGCAGGACAAAGTAACGGCACCGACTGGTGAAGTAGCTTCTGACCCAATGATCTCGCGCTCCAATTCCTCAATTTGGTTCTCAATGGTAAGAACCCGCGCAGGTCCGATCTCACCTGTTTTGGTCAACACCACGCCTTGCGCTGTTCTCCGCACCAGTCGGCTATTAAGCCGTGCTTCCAATTGATCGAGAGATCGTGAGACTGTTGAGGGGTCAACTCGAGGGCTACGCGCGGCCGCGTTCATCCCGCCGCACACAGCGACCGCATTAAAAACGTGAAGATCAGATAGGTCTGATCGGTGGCGGACGACTTCCTTCAAGTAGGGCCCCCTCAAGTAAGCGGTCATTCTATTGCAATTATTCCGGCTCCCAAAGCTTTTTTTACTGAGTCACTCTACGATCCACGACCACCTGGTCCCGCGTCCTTGCGTACAAACCACAAGAGGGTAACACAAAGTCCAGAGAAGCGACCAGTATAACCTATTCCAGAACAGGAAGTTACGGCCAAATGTAACAAAGTTTTGCCCGCTCAACCTTAATGGCTCGCAGCCCCATGGAAGCTCCGACGACTGTTACATGTAACGCACGCACGGCTGAAGATTTCCATGTTCACGCCTTGTCCGGGGCGCGTCTCATTGAAGGGCGCTGCCTGGCGGTTGGTCTCGTCGCAGAGCAGACCGACAGCCTTCCAACCATGACCTGTGTTCATAAGCGCACGGACCTTGGACTTCTAGGGGTGACCCATGCCGGGCTTAATAGTGAGACAGACCTTGACGACAGGAGCGTTCCTTGCGGCCTTTTTCGGGTCGCAACGCATACCGCCGCCTGCAATCAAGCCGTTCTGGTTGATGCGTTCGCCGCGGTCTGTCCTGATCCGGCTCAGGTGTGTACCCTTGAAGACGAACCTGCGGGCCTTTTTGATTGGGGCATTGCCGTCTCTCGGCATGAAGCAACACGTCTTTTGGAAAACCTGGGGCTGTTCATCTCTGAACACATCACACCAGCTGAAGATTGGTGGGCGCGCACCGTCACCGATGATGCTGCCAGACTGGTTATGGGCCGCATGACTCTCAGCCTGTTGGAAGGAACAAAAATCGGCTCCCTATGGATACCGTCTTACCACAATACGGAAGCCAATCTGGTCCGAATTGGAGGTGCTGCAAGATCCCAAACCTGGAGGTCCCCGAACGCATAGTCCCCAGCAATGTCTCCAAATGGAAAATTTGTGTTGCCCATCGTCTGGATGAAAACATGCAAATGATTTCTCTGCGCGCACTTGTCTATATGCACAAGTAATCCTGCCCCTGTGAAGAAGAAGTTGACGGCAATGGCTTTGTAGAGGCCAGTCATCTTATCGCCCGTTTGAATGGGGAGCCCGTTGGGTGTGTCCGACTCCGGTGGTTTGCTGGGTTCTTCAAAGTTCAGCGATTTGCTGTCCTCCCCCGCTACCGTAAATCCGGTCTTGGTGCCGCCCTCCTTGACGCCTCTTTCGAACTAAGCGCCAAGAAGGGTTATGGCCATGCGCTTCGCCATGTCGAGCCCTCAATCGTCTGTCTTTGGCAGCGTGCTTGTGGTGTGAATCAACGCCCTGCGAAAACGAACTTAACCTTCTCCAACCATGATTATGTCAAAGTTGAAAAATTCATTCCGAAACATGACGAGGCGATCCATGTGGATACCGACCCCATGATCCTCCTGCGGCCAGAAGGCGAATGGGATCTCCCAGGCGTCCTAGACCGCTCCTATAACAGATTGATTCCATTGAGCACAGCGAGGCAAGCTTCATCATGTATTCCCACAGTTTAACATATCCGAGGCCCAAAAAGCCACGCAACTCCGCTATTAATCTTTAGCGATCTTGTCGTCGACGGCCACTTGTCGGAATAACCAGCGTCTTGGCGAACCTGTATTCACAATAGTGCCCTGATCCTGATCCTGATCCTGAACTCTGCTCGTAAGCAAGGCTGGCGGATTGTCCACGTGTATCGCTAAGGTCGCGCCCCAAATCCAATTGCCAGTCTGCGACCCGAACCCGAAGTGCCGGTTTTTCAACACCGGTTCCCCTCTGCACTGTCCTCCTCTGCCCCTCGTGATCTCCTGGTCATGAGTGAGACAGAGGTAATCATTCTGATTGGCTGCTCTTTGGTACCGTGTTGTCTTTCAACCGCGGTCGCCGCAGCCGACTTGGGTGTCGCTGTAACCTTGGTTGCAGATGCCGTGTCGCATGGTGCCATAATGCCTCATGAGGCATCTGTTTCGATTGCCCATGCGGCAATGCGCCTCATTCCTCAATTTGTAACCATGACCAGCACGGCGAAGCTCCTGCAGCTTCCATCTAGCCGCAGTCTATTTGGTTCTGGAACTTGATATGACCATCTTTTCGCTTGCCGCCACGGTCAATGATAACCACCTCAAGAAGTCCGGCTCTGCCTCAGCCACGCTAGACGGCACCTCGCCCCAACTTCGAAGTGAACCGGTCTAGCGCGTCATGCGCACCGCCATGCAAAGCTTGGCGCTGCTCGCGCCTAGCGATGCGATGGTGGTGTCGAGGATGCTAAAATCTCTGTTTGAAATTGAAACTGACGATGGTGCCGTCGTTGCAATCGACCATGCCAAACAACTGGCTGAGCGGCTCCAGCTTCAAAAGCGTGCGGCTCGTTAGAGCCATCAACTAACGCTGCGTGATACGCGCAGCGCCGCGCGCGCGCGGATCGGGCGCAACAAGGGGACGACCATTCGTAACCTGAATGGCCGCAATGTCCCCATTATAGTTTTGCGCTTCAATCCGATAATTACGGCGCTCAAGCTCTTGCTTCAGGTCTAAGGGTGCTGGCGCATAGGGTTCGGTGTAGATGGTGTTTTCCGGCAGAAGCTGATGGTGATAGCGCGGGGCATCCACGGCAGCTTTCAAGGGCATCTTATAGTCCAGCGCATTCAGCAGGACTTGGAAAACGGTCGTAATAATGCGCGACCCTCCAGGCGAGCCCAATACCATCGCAGGCACCCCATTCTTCATTAGGATGGTCGGCGTCATCGATGAAAGGGGGCGTTTGAAAGGCTGGATCGCATTGGCATCACCGCCCACCACGCCAAACTGATTGGCAACACCGGGCTTTGCTGAAAAGTCATCCATTTCATTGTTGAGAAGGAAGCCCGCACCCTCAACCACGACGCCTGAGCCATACCAACCATTGATCGTGTAGGTGTTAGAAACCGCATTGCCGTCTGCATCAACGACGGAATAGTGCGTCGTCTGTGGCTTCTCCAGGCCTGGGCGAACTTGCTCTGTCGGCGATGGAAACTCTGCTTGCACGCCTTTTGCCCGCGTCTTGATATAGTCTGGCGCCAACAATCGCGCGACGGGCACCTCAACAAAGTCAGGGTCACCCAGATAAACAGCGCGATCGGCAAACACGCGCTTTTCCAATTCTGCCAGTAAATGGATGTATTGAGCGGAATTGTGCGCAACGCCTGCAAACAAATCCGATCGCGCCTCCTTCATGCCCATCAGTTGTAACAGAGCAATACCGCCCGAGCTGGGCGGTGGTGCACTAACGACGTCATAGCCACGCCACTTGGAGGTTAGCGCTGTACGCCATGCGGGACGATAGGCTTCAAGGTCGGACAGGCTGATCAGCCCTTTCTCGACGCCCCGGCTCATTTGTGCAACGATTTGGGTGGCAACGCGGCCTTGATAGAAGGCGGAAGGGCCGCGTTGGGCAATCGCTTCAAGCGTGTTGGCAAGGTCAGGTTGGGTAAAGATCTTACCCTCTCCCATTGTACCAAAATAATTGCCTAGATTCGTATCGCGCCCCAAGTCCGCGAAGGCTTCTTGATAGATCCGGATCATTTGAGCTGGTGGGGTGAACCCTTCCCGCGCCAAGCCGATGGCGGGCCCAACAACACGGGCCCAGGGCAGTCTTCCAAAACGGCGATGGGCGGCATAAAGGCCGGCTACCGTCCCGGGCGTTCCCGCCGCCAAATTGCCAATCACCGTGCTGCCGGGCCGAACGTCGCCTTCTGCGTTCAAATACATGTCGGCCTTGGCTTTGGCAGGTGCTGTCTCACGATAGTCGAGGAAATAGGGCTTGCCTTGGATGACAAGGGTCATGAAACCGCCGCCGCCGATATTACCCGCTTCAGGATAGCTGACTGCAAGCGCAAAGCCGATGGCGACGGCGGCATCGACCGCATTGCCGCCGGCCTCAAGGATTTGAATGCCAATTTCTGCCGAAGGGGTATCTGCCGTTGCCACTGCCCCAGCTTTCAACACACCACCGCTTCTGGCCATGGCCGCTTCGGGTAGACATAGCGTGCCTGTCAGGCCAAGGCCCAAGCCCCATAAAGTTTCACGACGTGAGGTCTTGGACATGGCTTCTACTTTCTTGCAAAAATCCGAAAGGTGGTGGCCTGTCACATTAGACTGCAGTGCGACATAAAAACAACTTCCAAGCAGATGGAGTTTGGTTAGGGTGCCAGCAAAATAAACACATCAAGGTGGGTGAGGAAAACATGACTAAAGTTGCAGTTGTTACAGGCGGATCGCGCGGCATTGGCGCGGCAATCTCAATTGCTTTGCGCGATGCAGGGTATACAGTAGCTGCCAATTATGGCGGTAATGATGAAGCGGCCGCAGCATTTTCAGCAGAAACAGGAATTGCTACCTATAAATTTGACGTTGGTGATTATGAAGCTTGTGCTGCTGCTTTCGCAAAAATTGAAGCTGATCTCGGCCCAGTTGACGTTCTCGTCAATAATGCCGGCATCACCAAGGACGGCTTCTTCCACAAAATGTCGCCAGAGCAATGGCGCGGTGTGATCAATGTCGACCTCGACAGCCTGTTCAACTGCACCCGTCCCGTGATCAATGGCATGCGGGAGCGCGGCTATGGCCGCATTATCAATATCTCTTCCATCAACGGCCAGAAGGGCCAAGTTGGCCAGGTTAATTACTCCGCTGCCAAGGCTGGCGTGATCGGCTTCACCAAAGCTTTGGCGCAGGAAGGTGCCGCTAAGGGCGTGACCGTCAATTGCGTCGCCCCGGGTTATATTGCGACCGAGATGGTTTCCGCCATGCACCCAGATGCGCTGGCCAAAGTGAAAGCAGGTATTCCGTGCGGCCGCTTGGGCGAAAGCGAAGAGATTGCACGCGCTGTTTTGTTCTTGGTAGAAGATCCTGGCTTCATAAATGGCTCAACTCTGACCATCAATGGCGCGCAATATATCGCGGGCTAAAGCGGCACATCAAGCATAAAAAAAGGCTGTCAGGTACGCCCTGACAGCCTTTTTCGTTTCTGAGTACATGTTGACTTACGAGAGCAAGTCTTTCAAGCCGTCGATCAGATCGGTTTTTTCCCACGAGAAGCCACCATCGGCTTCAGGTGCACGGCCAAAATGTCCATAGGCAGAAGTGCGCGCATAGATTGGCTTGTTTAGGTCGAGGTGGCCGCGAATGCCGCGTGGAGTCAGCTTCATCAGCTGTGGTAGACGGGCTTCCAACTTGTCGAGATCGCAACGTTCTGTCCCGTCGCAATTGGCGTAGATGGACAACGGCTCTGCTACGCCAATTGCATAGGAAAGCTGCAGTGTGCACCGATCAGCCAGCCCGGCAGCAACGATGTTTTTCGCCAGATAGCGGGCTGCATAAGCGGCGGAACGGTCTACTTTCGTTGGGTCCTTGCCCGAGAACGCGCCACCACCATGGGGGGCTGCGCCGCCATAAGTGTCGACAATAATCTTACGACCAGTCAGGCCGCAATCGCCATCAGGACCGCCAACGACGAACTTGCCAGTTGGGTTGATATGCCATGCGCAATCGCGGTCGATTGGCAGAATATCGCCTAATGCATTGCGGATATATGGCTCCACAATCGCGCGTATGTCTTCGCTGGTCAGGCTTTCGTCGAGGTGCTGGGTCGATAAAACGATCGAGGTTGCTGCCACTGGTTTGCCATTTTCATAGCGCGCGGTGACTTGGCTCTTCGCATCAGGGCCCAACATAGCCAGCACGCCACTTTTGCGCGCATCGGCCAGATCCTTGAGGATCTTATGGCTGAACTGAATAGGCGCTGGCATAAGTTCTGGGGTTTCATTGGTGGCATAGCCAAACATAATGCCCTGATCGCCTGCCCCTTCTTCTTTATTGCCGCTAGCGTCAACGCCCATAGCAATATGTTCGGATTGGCCATGCAACAGCACTTCAATGTCGGCATATTGCCAGTGGAAGCCGTCTTGAGCGTAGCCAATGTCTTTGATCGCCATACGCGCCGTATGCGCAATCAAGTCTTCGGTAACAGTGTCGGTGCCACGGAACTCACCCGCGATAACCACCCGATTGGTGGTTGCCAAAGTCTCTGCCGCGCAACGTAGGGCCCAAGGGTCCAAACCTTCGCCAATCGTGTGACGGAAATACAGGTCAACTACTTCGTCTGAAATCCGGTCACAGACTTTGTCTGGATGTCCTTCAGAAACGCTTTCAGATGTAAAAAGATATGACGCTCGGGCCAATGGTCTACTCCAGGATGCGATTTCGGGGATATAAATACATGTTTATATCTTGAAATCAACTTAACCAACGAAAGAATTGGCCTAAACGCTGCGACCGTGGCAGAATGCTTCCCATGACCCGAGCCCAAAACCTGACCGATACGATAGAGATTCTGACCCACTTAGTGAGGTTTGACACCACCTCTCGGAACTCAAATCTGCATCTAATTGAATGGGTTGAAGCCCATGTCGCGCCTTTGAAGCCCCATCTGCGCCGGGTTCCTAATGCCGATGGCACAAAGACGAATCTTATCATCAGCTTTGGTCCGCTCGATGCACAAGGCGGGGTTGTTTTGTCAGGTCATACCGATGTGGTCCCCATCGACGGGCAGGATTGGACCACGGATCCGTGGACTTTGACCGAGCGTGACGGTCGATTGTATGGTCGCGGGACCTGCGACATGAAAGGATTTGCCGCCTGTGCTCTCGCTTTTGCCCCGGCTATGGCCCAGGCAAGCCTTACCGCTCCCATTCATATTGCCCTGTCTTATGATGAGGAAATTGGCTGCCTAGGTGCACCTTCCTTGGTTGAGGTGCTCAATCAACATTACGCAAAGCCGGAGGCCGTTATCATTGGCGAGCCAAGTGATATGGGGGTGGTGTCTGGTCAAAAGGGCCTGTCCACCTTTCAGATTGAAATAACCGGACGCGCTGCCCATTCCAGCCAGGTACAACAAGGAGTCTCGGCCATTATGGAGGCGGTGCCGCTTTTGGCAAATCTTCGCGCATTGGCTGAGGAAGTCCGCTCGAATGCGCCGAAAGATAGTCCGTTTGAGCCACCGGGCACCAGCCTTACCATCGGTCTGATAGATGGCGGCACGGCTTCCAACATCCTTGCCCAGTCGTGCAACATAACATGGGACATGCGCTTTGAAGTCGGCGATGATCCCCATGTCCATGAAGCCCGCGTAGCAGCGTGGGTGGCAGAAGTTGATGCCTCTATCAAGGCGCGGGCCCCTGAAGGTGGAGCACGCATGGTACGCCGCTCCCTTTCTCCGGCCATGGCCCCAGAAGCACAAGGCACCGCGGAGGCCTTGGCGCGGGCCTTGACTGGCGACAACACAACCCGCGCCGTCGCCTATGCCACCGAAGGCGGCATTTTCCAGGGCGGAGGCCTATCGACCGTCATCTGTGGTCCGGGGTCCATCCTACAAGCGCACCAACCCGATGAGTTCATCGAAATCTCCCAGCTTGCTGCTGGGTGTGCGTTTATGGAGCGACTGGTGAAGCGGCTGTCCGTTTAAGGTGCGTTAAATGCCAGGTGAGCCCGCAAAAGTCCGATAAAGGCCAATTGCAGCATCACTCAGCTGTGCTTGATTGGCGAGGCGTGCTTGACGCGCACTGGCGAGCGCACTTTCGGCCTCTAGGCGGTCCTTGAACGAGGCAAGCCCTACGTTAAAGCTTGCTTGTGTTGCGTCAAAGCGTACTTGAGCGGCGCGCTCTCCATCGACCCCAGCCTTTGCGCGGGCTTGCGCCTGTCCATAAGCGGACAAAGCGTTTTGTCCTTCCGCGATCGCATTCAACGTGGTGGAGCGATAGGACAATAAAGCTTGTTGGAAGCGTGCGTCGGCAGTTTTGAGGCTGGCGCGTCTTTGCCCGAAGTCAAACAAGGGGATCGAAATCGCTGGGCTTGTGTTGCCGCGCTCAATGGTTTGCGCCAGCGGGTTACCGGCCAAGGAGGAGAGACTGGTAATTGTCCCGACGATGGAAAGGTTTGGATATAGATCGGCGCGCGCAATCCCAACGCCAGCGGCTTGCAACACGGCATCTTGCTCGGCACGGGCCACATCCAGCCTGCGGCGCACGAAATTGGCCGGGACAGCATCGACTAGGGGTGCCTCAGAGCGGAAAGCAAAATTCTGTACTGGAGCCAATGTCTGATCAAGTGAGCCCGGAACCACGCCGCGCAGGATCGCAATCCGATCCAGCGAACCACGAACCCGCAATTCAGCGTCGGGCAACCGCTGGCGAACCTGGGCTGCTTGGCCTTGGGAAAAACCCTTATCAGCCAAGGAAATCAGCCCTGCTGTTTCTCGTGCCTCTGCAATTGCTGCCAATGAGTCGGCCCGGGCTAAGTCTTCTTGTAAGTAGGTCAAGCTTTGTTGGGCGTTGCGCAGATCGATGTAGGCCGCTGCCAGATCCGCAATAATCGCGATCTTGGCTGCTTCAAGTGAAGCCTTGGCCCCAGCTTCATTCGCCTTTGCACCGGCGACTGCCGACCCAAAGCGCCCAAACAGGGGGACTTCCCAGGTCGCGCGCAGGCCCGCGGTTCCGGTCGTCTGCTGATCAACAGCAGCACCGGTTGCTGAGGTCAATTTGGTATCCCCCATCGCATAATCGGTATCGGCCACACCAGAAGCTGTCAGGCGTGGGGCAAAGCCAGCAATGGTGGCACGTCCATTGTTGCGGGCCTCAATCAAGCGTTGGTTGGCCAGCTGGACCGAAATGCCTTCGCTAAGCGCCTCGCGCACCAGCTTGTCTAAAACCGGGTCTGCAAATTGCGACCACCAAGCCGCGCTTTCGCCTGCAGGGGCAGGGGGCATATCGCGGAATGCATCAGGTAGAGCGGCGACGGGGTTCTTAACTTTGGGCGCGCCCTTACCTGGAAACCCGACTGATCCGCCAGTTGCACAGCCACCCAATAAAATCAGGGCGGACAAGCTGCTGCTCAGGCCAAGTCTGCGAAGAATTTTCTTGCTAGATGACATCTGAAATCCAAGTGCCGACGTAGACATGCTGTCTCCACATAATGATGTTTTTTCGCTTGACCGCTTGACCTAGGGAACAAGGCCGCATAATGCGAGCGAACGTTCGCTATCGGAATAGGACTTATGTCGCGCACCGTCAACCCGTTGAAAGCTGAGATTAGACGTCGGGAGATCTTGGATGCAGCTCAAGCGTGCTTTGAGCGCCGCGGATTCCATGCGACGTCGATGGATCAGATTTGTACTGAAGCCAACATCAGCCCCGGCGGCCTTTATCGCTATTTTCCCTCCAAAGAGACGATCATTGCTGCGATGGCCGACGATGAACGTCGCACGGCAACTTTGGCTTTTGATGAAGTGCGTGCGTCTGACAATTTCCTAATTGCCTTGTCAGAGCTGTGCGAGAAATTCACCGCAGCTTATGCAGAGCCCAATCGGGCCGCATTTGCTGCCGAACTGATGGCCGAGGCCGTTCGTAATCCCAAGTTTGCCGCCGTCGCGCGCGAAGCGGAAGGCAAAATCCGGACGGAAATCACAGCTCTGCTGCGGGCCGGTCAAGAATTAGGCCATGTCGAGCCGACCTTGGACCCAGCAGAGGCGTCTGCGGTTCTAATGGCCGCAGCGGATGGTCTGGGATTGCGCATGACATTTATGAATGATTTTACTGCCGAAGAAGCCGGCCAAGCGCTGAAGAACTTAGTCCTGCGCTATCTCAATCCCGCTTCAACCCCAATCCAAATTCCCTCCCCTACCAAAAACTCGGCGAAAAAGCCGATTGGAGCTTCTAATGACGCGTAAAATCCAAGCCGTATCCTTGGCGCTCATTCTTGCCACCACGTTGGGCCTGTCCGCGTGCGGCAACTCAAGTGACGCAAAAAAGGCCGAAGACGCCAAAAAGACTGGCCCCGATGCTAAGGCCAAAGACGGCGGTCGCATGCCACAAGCGGTTTCGGTCGCGCCGGTGGAAGTCAAAAACTTCACTGGCCGTCTGGTGGTCGCAGGTCAGGTTCAGGCCGTCCAAGAAGCCCGCGTCTTCCCAACCTCTTCTGGCGCGCGTGTCATTCAAATTATGGCCGACGCTGGCGACCGCGTCGTCGCAGGCCAAGCATTGGCCCGCCTCGATGGACGCCAAGTCAATGCGGATAGCGAGCTTCTGGCCGCCCAAGTTAGACGTGCCCGCACTTCGCTCGCAGAAGCCGAAGTTGGCCTGAACGCAGCGCGGCAGAACTTGACCCGCGCCGAGACTGGCCCTCGCGAAAGCGCGCTCGATACCGCGTCGGCGCAAATTGCTTTTGATCAAGCTGAGGCTGAGTATCAGCGCGCCCTGTCGATCAAGGGTGAAGGCGCTTTATCGGTTGAGCAATTAGAAGGTCGCCGCGCCGCCGCTCGTGCTGCTGAAGCCCGTCTGCGTGCGCAAAAAGGCGATATCAATGCGCTTCTTGACGGCCGCCGTCAGGCGGTCGCCCAAGCCGCAGCCCGCGTTGGCGCAGCCCGCGCCGACCTCGATGTGGCAATTGCTCAGCAATCGCAATCCAATTCGCGCCAAAACAACGGTGTGATTAGTGCGCCAGTCGGCGGGCAAGTCATTTCGCGCTCGGTAAATGTCGGTGAAATCGCCGGGTCCACCGGCCAGCCCATGTTTGTCATTGTTGCCAATGACGCCTTGGAAGTCGCCGCCGAAGTACCGGAGTCCGAGATCAGCCGTTTGAGCCTTGGCATGGCCGCGGAATTCACCGCGCCAGATGGCTCGATGGTAACGGGTTCTTTGCGTCGCCTGCCAGCACAAATCGACCCACAACGCCGCACAGGTCTGGCGCGTTTTACCCTCGCACCAAATCCGGCTGTGAAGTCCGGTGTCTTTTTAACTGGTAACGCTTCGTCGCAGCCACGCGGTGTTGCCGCCGTACCTGCCGCCGCGCTGGTTTATGGACGTGAAGGGGCTTCGGTCTTCGTGCTTCGCAACGACAATTCTGTCACGAAAGTCAAAGTCACGCTCGGTGCCCGCGAAGGGTCATCGGTTGAATTGGTCAGCGGCCCACCTGCTGGCTCGATGGTGGTCACCGCTGGTTCTGCCTTCTTGGCTGAGGGTGAGAAGATTAACCCGATCAAGACGGTGCCAAAAGCTGGCGCGCCCGCCCAACCCGCAACTCCGCCCAAGAAATAAGGTAAGTCGTTATGCGCAATATATCTTCTTGGGCAATCAAAAACCCAATTGCCCCGATCCTCTTGTTCTTCATGCTCACGATCATGGGCATTGGGGCGTTCTTTAAGCTACCGATCAACTCAAACCCTGATATCGAGTTTCCGGCCTTTACAGTGTCTGTAGGCCTGCAGGGCGCTGCGCCGAGCGAGCTGGAAAATCAAATTGCGACCAAGGTCGAAGGGGCTTTGGCCTCCATCGAGGGCGTCAAGAAAATGACGACCACCCTGGTCACAGGTGGTTCGACAACTTTCGTTGAACTACAAATCGGCACCGATATCTCCAAAGCAGTTGACGATGCACGCGCAGCGGTCTCGCAAATTCGATCAGACCTCCCAGATGGGATTAATGAGCCGCAAGTCGCTCGGATTGACTTTAACGATCAAGAACCATTGGCGATTTATTCCGTGCGCGGCCCCGATATGCCTGCCGAAGATGTTTCTTGGCTGATTGACCGCGAATTCAACCGTCAATTGCTTAGTGTAAAAGGTGTTGGCCGGGTTGAGCGTTGGGGCGGTGCCAGCCGTCAAATCACCGTCGATTTGGACCCCGCACGCTTGACCGCCTTTGGTGCAACCGCCTCACAAGTTAGCCGTGCGCTGCGAAGTCAGAATATCGATTTGCCGGCCGGCAAATCAGAGTCAGGTGCGGGCGAGCAAACCATCCGGGCCCTAGGCTCCGCCAAGACGGTAGACGAGCTCCGCAATACGCCCATCGTGTTAAATGGTGGCCGGGTAGTCCGCCTTTCTGACATCGCTGATGTACGCGACGGGTCGAGCGAAGTGCGTGGCATTGGCCGGTTCAACGATCAGCCCGTGGTCATGTTTCAAGTCCTGCGCTCCAAGACTGCCAGTTCTTTGAAAGCCTATGAAGCCGTCAAACTCAAGATCGAAGAATTACGCAAAGCCTATCCGAACCTGGTCATTGAGCCCGTCTTTACCCCAACCGACTATGTCCAAGAGAGCTTCGACATGTCGATGGAGACCTTGTTTGAAGGCGCGCTTTTAGCGACCTTGGTGGTGGCCGTCTTCCTCGGCGGCTGGAGACCCGTTGTCGCCGCTGCCGCCATCATTGGCGTAAGCTTGGTTGCCCTTGCTTGGGTGCTTCAGAAGACGACAGGCATTCACATTTCCAAGACGGTGCTTCTGTCCATTGGAACGGTTATTCTGGGAGTCGTCACCTTTGTGATCAAGGATGGTCGAGCGACCTTCTTGGCCGCAATCGCGATCCCCTTGTCGACCATTCCAACTTTCTGGGTCATGAGCCTTCTGGGCTTTACCTTGAACGATGTAACCCTTCTGGCGCTGGCACTTGTGGCCGGTATCTTGGTCGACGATGCGATTGTGGAAATCGAGAACATCATTCGCCACATACGGATGGGTAAATCGCCCTATTCAGCAGCCTTAGAAGCGGCTGACGAAATTGGTCTGGCTGTGGTTGCGACGACAGCGACGATTGTCGCGGTGTTTGCGCCGGTTTCGTTCATGACAGGCATCGTCGGGCAGTTCTTCAAAAGCTTCGGCTTGACAGTTGCGGTTGCTGTGCTCTTCTCGCTCTTGGTCGCACGCCTAATTACGCCCTTGTTGGCCGCCTTCATTCTAACGCGCTCCCCGCCAGAGCATGAAGGGGAAGCAGGTAAACGCTATATCGCTTTCCTTGAAATGGCATTACGGAACCGCTGGAAAACAGTCGCCGTTGGCTTGGCCGTTATGGTTGTTTCGGTTTTTATGCTGAGCCTGGCACCCAAGACCTTCACGCCCACGATTGACCAAGGCTTTGTGCAAATGCGGATCGACTTGCCGCCGGGCCTCTCGCCCGACGAAGCCGACGCGCGTGCCCGCGAGGTTGCAGGCATCGTCATGGATCGTCCCGAGACCAAATCCGTGGTGCAAAGCGTCAATGGTGATTTGACCGGTGCGACCTACTTCATCTCGCTGGTAGAGCGCAAAGAGCGAGAGATCTCTCAACAGGAATATGAAGGCGAGCTTCGCAAGTCCGTTGGCAAAGTTCCAGGCATTCGCGCACGCTTCGGCGGCGGATGGGGCTCTGGTGGTCTTTCTATCAATCTGACCTCAGATGACCCAGACGCACTGGCAGCTGCAACGCAACGGGTCATGAACGAGATGCGGAAGAAGCCTTGGGCCGTTGACCTGCGCTCGTCCGCAGACTTGACCCGCCCTGAACTGCATATCATGCCGAAACGCGAAGAGGCTGCGCGACTTGGAGTCTCAATTGCTGAAATCGCAAACGCGTCACGCTTGGCGACGACAGGCGATATTGAGCTTAATCTCGCCAAGTTCAATGCCGGTGAGCGTCAGATCCCCATTCTGGTTCGGTTAGCACGTGAAAACCGGGCGGATATTGAAGCCATTAGCGCGCTGCGGGTTAACACAGCCACGGGTGACACCGTACCCTTAAGCGCCGTGGCCGACATTCAGTTCGGCGGGGGCGAAGCCCGTATTACCCGAGAAGACCGTCAGCGCGTAGTGACCATCTCGTCAGGCTTGGCAGCTGGCAAGCAACTTGGCCCCGCCTTGGAGGAATTGCAGAAGGAAGACTTCTACAAAAATCCAGGTCCTGGCGTAAAGGTGAAGCCTGATGGTGACGCCGAAGAATTGGGCGACATGTTCGGCCAGTTTGCCGGTGCCATCGGCCTTGGCATCTTGTTGATCTATTGTGTGCTGGTGTTGTTGTTTAAAGACTTCTTGCACCCAATCACCATTTTGTCAGTCATTCTCTTGGCGCCAGCGGGTGCGTTTATTGCGCTGGGTCTGGTGAAGGAGCCGTTGTCGCTACCGGTGATGATTGGTCTGTTGATGCTGATCGGGATCGTGATCAAGAACTCGATCCTATTGGTCGACTTTGTGATCGAAGCCCAGCATCGCGGTGTGCCCCGTCATGAGGCGCTGATCGATGCAGCTCGTAAGCGGTCGCGACCCATCATTATGACCACGATTGCCATGATCGCCGGCATGATCCCAGCCGCCATGACCACAGCGGGAGCAGGTGCGTTCCGGCACGGGATGGCGATTGCGGTGATCGGTGGGCTGACCCTTTCCACGGTCTTGAGCTTGATCTTCGTGCCTGCCGTCTACACACTCATCGATGACCTAGATCAAAAGATCAAGCGCTTCTTCTCCAAGGTGCCAACTGTCACCAGCGAAGACAAAGCGATTGCTCTCAAAGAGGAAGTGGAACGTCGCGCCAGCCAAGCTGCTGCGGAATAGGCGCCACCAACACGACAAAGCAAAAGGGGCCCCAACCGAGGCCCCTTTTTTCGTTTAGACTTTGCCCTTAGCGGAACGGCGGCTCATCAAAGCTGCGGAGCTTGCGTGAGTGCAAGACAACCCCGTCGAGACGCATCTTTTCAATCGCTGCGATACCAATCTTCAAATGCTCGCCAATGGCGCGCTCATAGAAGATGTTGGCGGTACCGGGGAGCTTGATCTCGCCATGCAACGGCTTGTCCGAAACACACAATAAGGTTCCATAAGGGACACGGTGGCGGAAACCCTGCGCGGCGATCATGCAGCTTTCCATATCGACGCCAATAGAGCGCGAGATATTGATCAAGCGCCGCTCACGACCCCAATAAAGCTCCCAATTTCGGTCCGAAAAGCTCACCACGGTGCCGGTGCGAAGGCGGCGCTTGAGGGCTTCGCCGCTTTCGCCGGTCACTTCCATCGCGGCCTGTTGGATCGACATTTGCACTTCAGCGATCGGTGGAATGGGAACGTCGGCTGGCAAAATGCGGTCGAGCACTTCGTCTTTGCGCAAATAGGCATGCGCCAAAACATAGTCCCCAATCCGCTGGCTTTGCCGCAGGCCTCCACAATGGCCAACCATCAACCAACAATGCGGGCGCAGAACGGCCAGGTGGTCGGTGATATTCTTGGCGTTCGACGGCCCCACACCAATATTGACCAGCGTAATGCCTTGACCGTCTTTGGTGGTCAGGTGATAGGCGGGCATCTGATACTTACGCCACGGGCTGGCGGCGACGCGCCCTTCTGGATCAACGTCCAAATTCGAGGCGTCAATCGTCACCCCGCCTGAACAGATCAAAGAATCATAGCGCCCACCTTGGCGGATCTGGTCAATCGCCCAGCGTACGAACTCGTCGACATAACGCGCATAATTGGTGAACAGGATCCAAGGCTGGAATGACCGCCATTCCGTGCCTGAATAATGGGTCAAACGCTTCAGCGAATAATCCACCCGCAACCCGTCATACAAAGCAAGGGGCCTGGGCTGGCCGTTGAGGATCTCAAACTCACCATCGACAATTTCATCGCCAACGGCGGTCAGTTGTGGGGTCGGGAACCAACGCGCCAATTCCTGTGGTGGCACATCACCAACCCCTAGGTCGGTTACGCCATCAATGACATAGGAATAAGGCATCTCAGCTTCTGACAGACCAACTTCAACACTCGCTCCATATTCGCCGACCAAAGGCCCAAGGTTTTCAAGCAGATACTCGGTGAACAGCTCCGGATGGGTGACTGTGGTCGTATAAACGCCCGGCGCGTTGAATTTTGCATAAGCACGCTGGGATACTGGCGGTGGGCCATCTGGCGCATAAGTTACGCGGATTTCGGGATAACGGAACCGCGCCCGCTCTTCTGGTGTGGGAGGGACCCGGGTTTGAACAAATCGGGCAAGGGCATCGTGCAGGGCCTGAACGGATGCTGCGTGGATGTCTTGAAGCCTATCAATCGCTTCTTGTGGAGTTTTGCATGGAAACATGGCCACATCTGGCTGTTTGACGCCGCCTTGTCAATCTCAAGAGTGTGACACTGGCGGTCCGCGGCTTAGAATTTGTGCTACGGACCGCCGGTTGGCTTAGCCAATACCATCAAACAAGGCCGACGAAATATAGCGCTCCGCAAAGCTTGGCACGATGAAGACAATGCGCTTGCCGACAAATTCGGGCCGCTGGCCCAGTTTGATTGCTGCAGCCAGATTGGCCCCGGTCGAAATCCCGCCGGGGACACCTTCGGTGCGGGCCAGATCGCGACTGAAGTCAAAAGCCTCTTCATTGGTCACGGTAATGACTTCATCAATCACCGACCGATCCAGCACTTCTGGGATAAAGCCCGCGCCAATGCCTTGGATCTTGTGTGGTCCCGGCGCGCCACCAGACAAGACGGGGCTGCCCGCTGGTTCCACCGCGACAATCTGAATGCCGGGATTGCGCTGCTTCAAGACTTGACCAACCCCGGTGATCGTCCCGCCGGTGCCGACACCTGCCACAAAGGCGTCCACTTTGCCGTCGGTATCAATCCAAATTTCTTCTGCCGTCGTGCGACGGTGCACAGCTGGATTAGCTGGGTTCACAAACTGGCCGGGAATCAAAGCATTTGGCGTTTCATCAACCAATTGCTTAGCCCGCGCGACGGCACCCTTCATGCCTTCCGTACCCGGCGTTAGGACAAGTTCAGCGCCAAGGAATGCTAGCATTTTCCGCCGCTCCAAAGACATGGTCTCAGGCATAACTAAAATCAGGCGATAGCCCCGTTGGGCTGCCACGAAGGCCAGAGCGATCCCGGTATTGCCAGAGGTCGGCTCAACCAAGACCGAGCCTTCGTTAATCAAGCCGCGGCTCTCCAATTCTTCAATCATAGACACGCCGATGCGATCCTTAACCGAAGCGATCGGATTAAAGAATTCCAGCTTCCCCAGAAGCTCTGCCTTCACACCGTACTTAGCAGCGATCTTGTCCAGGCGTACCAATGGGGTTGCGCCGATCGTCTCAGTAATGTTGGAAAAAATCCGGCCTTGCGCGCGTATCGCGGGGCTATTGGCGTCTTGAGTCATGTTTGTTCCTCACTCTTATCCGTGCGTATAACACATCAGGTGCGACTTCGGCTCGCGACACACAAGATAGAATTTCTAATCGATACATATTGACGCAGCCGCTGCTTGACGCAGGAGGCGCACCCTCCGAAGGAAGAGGTTGAAAAGGGCTCACGTGAAAACAGTGCGAGAAATGGCATTGCGGGGCGGTATTGCGCGTCTGGTGGACACCGGAAGCGGCTTTTCTGCTGTACTAATCCGCAATGGGACCGTCGTGGCGAAAGTGGATGATGCCGATGGCACGATGGCCATGGCGCGTCTACAAGGTGGGCATGGGCGCATCGAAGGTTCTCCGAAGGCCGTCGCCCTATCCCTCGACGATGGGCCTTATCGTGAAGTGGCGGAGCGGATTGAGAAGGCAGAAGGTGGCGTGTTCCTCACCGGTCGTGCCGGGACTGGCAAAACCACCTTTCTCAAAGCCTTTATGGACGAAACCGACCTCAAGGCCGCCATCGTCGCCCCGTCTGGCATTGCGGCATTGAACGCAGGTGGTCAAACCATCCACTCCTTGTTCAAGCTGCCCCCCGCCATGATCCAGCCGCAAGATATCCGCCGCGTCCGCGAGGGCCGCATGCTCAAAGCACTCGATCTCTTGGTGATCGACGAGATTTCCATGGTCCGTTCTGATTTGATGGACGCGATTGATCGGTCCATGCGCCTGCATCGGGGCGTACCAAGGCCTTTCGGCGGTGTGCGCTTATTGTGCGTCGGCGACAGCGCTCAATTGCCACCGGTCGTCAGCCGGGAGGATGAGCCCGTCCTGGAACAATGGTTTGGCGGACCGTATTTCTTTGACGCACCGTCTGTAAAGTCACTCTCATGGACGTCTATCGAGCTATGTCAGGTGTTTCGCCAATCCGACGGGGCCTTCTTGAGCCTATTGGATCGTATGCGGCGCGGGAGACCGTCGATGGAAGATGCGGAACTCTTAGACTCCCGCGTGGTGGGTGAACCCCCGCCCTTTTCCGACAAGGACGGCGATGGGGCCATCGTGCTGACCACCACAAATGAGGCCGCGCGCCGGATCAATGATTTGGAAATGGCGCGCCTATCTGGGCCGGAAGCCTCCTATGGCGCAAAAGTTGAAGGCCAGTTTGATGAGCGCATCTTCCCAACCGACAGCGATCTTCTGTTACGGGTCGGTGCACGCGTCATGCTCTTGCGCAATGATGCCGACAAACGCTGGGTCAATGGCACACTGGCCACGGTGGTTGATCTGGGCAAGACGTCTGTCTTTGTCCGCATCGGTGGCAGGGTGCATGAGATCGAACCTGCGGACTGGGAGCGTTACGTTTACGAGCCCGATCCAGAAGGTGTGCCCCAGCGCAAGGCAGTGGGCGTTTTCCGACAAGTGCCGTTGCGCCCTGCTTGGGCGCTGACGGTCCATAAAGCCCAAGGCCTGACCTTTGATGCCGTTCACGTCGACTTTGGACGCGGGGCCTTTGCCCATGGCCAGACTTATGTCGCGCTGTCGCGCTGTCGCACCTTGGAAGGCTTAACGCTGTCGCGCCACTTGCGCCGGACCGATGTTCGCGTTGATGATGCCGCCTTCGCCTTTGCCGATAAGGCGGTCTACGCCGATCTTGGCGCATTTCGGGTTGGCCGGATCGAGCAAGATTAAAACCGATCGGGAGCACTGCCTGCCCCACTAAAGGAGTTTCGATGTATATGCGCTTCCCAACCTTTGCCCGCCCCGCTGTTGTGTCGGTTTTTGCCGGCGTTATGCTGACGTCGGCTGTCATCAGCTGTGCGCAGGCAGATGATATCAAAGGCTATCTGCCAGCCGCCGTCGCGGTGGCCGATTTCCCGGCAGCGCCTGCTCCCGCGTCTCAGGCAGATCAGGACGACCGGGCTGCAGCTTTGGATTTACAAGCCAAGCGCACGCCAGAACGCGTTGCCCTCGCCCAAGCCGATCAAAAACTGGATGTCCTTTCAGCATTTGGATCAATCCTTGGCGCAAAGGTGACAGAAGCGAGCGTGCCAAGTCTTACCCGTTTGATGGCCCGCGCCTTGCGCGATGTGGGGGCAACTGTTTTGCCATTCAAAGAGCTCTATAAGCGCCCCCGTCCACCTTTGGCGGATCCGGCTGTTACGGCTTGTGTGCGCTTGCCAGAAAATGGCTTGAATTCTTACCCTTCCGGCCATGCGATGTGGGGTGCCATGGCGGGTACGGTCTTGGCAGAACTTGTTCCCGCCAAGGCAGAAGCCTTGAAAGCGCGCGGACTAGATTACGGTCTCAGTCGTGCGATATGCGGCGTGCACTACCAAAGCGATGTCGCGGCAGGGCAAGCCCTCAGCGCCGCGCTTTTGGCGCAATTGCGCAAGGATCCAGCCTTTAATGCCGATTATGAGGCTGCAAAGGCCGAACTTGCGGCCTTATTGCAGCCCTGATCAGCCTGTGTTGCGCAGGCCGGCGGAGATCCCATTAATCGTCAATTGAATGCCTTTCTTGACGGTCTCGGCTTGTGCCTCCTCTGGACCCGCCCGCAATTGCTGGATCAACTTGATTTGCAACAGGTTTAGCGGGTCGAGATAGGGCATGCGCAGGCTGATCGAACGGGCCAAAGCGGGATTATTGCCAACCAATTCGACCCGCCCGGTGACAAACTTTAGAGCTTCCAATGTCTTGTGCCATTCGGCTTCGATACGGGCAAAGATGGCTTTCGCCATGTCTTGATCGTCCACCAGTTCGCTATAGCGCCGCGCAATGTCCAGATTGGCTTTGGCCATCACCATTTCGATGTTGGAAACAAGATTGGCGAAGTAGGGGCTCGATTGATAGAGCGCCTTTAACTCGTCTGCCGCAGACGTCCCCGACTCAGCTTGATAGCTGGAAATGGCACTACCGAAGCCATACCAGCCAGGCAGATTGACGCGCGCTTGCGACCAGCTGAACACCCAGGGAATAGCACGCAAATCCTCAATCCGACCCGACGCGGTCCGAGCCGCGGGGCGGCTACCGATTTTGAGATCCACAATCTCTTTCAAGGGGGTGGATTGGTGGAAATAGCGGGAGAAATCAGGGGTATCGTACACAAGGCTGCGATAGGCTTTAAAGGCCAAATCGCTCAAACGCGGCATGATCCGATGCAGAATTTCCTCTTGCATCTGATCAATTGGGTGCACCGCAGCCTCAAGGCTCGCGCCTATCAAGGTTTCCAGTGACACGCGCGCACTATCTGGATGGCCATACTTTGACGAGATGACTTCGCCTTGTTCCGTAACCGAGAGCCCCGATTCTATACTACCAGCAGGCAGGGCTGCGATGGCATCGCGGGACGATCCCCCGCCCCGACCAATTGAGCCACCGCGCCCATGGAAGAAGCGCATGGTGACACCCAATTCCTTGCCCAATGCAACCAATCGCCCAATCGCGCCACGCACCTCCCAATTCGCCGTTAGATATCCGCCATCCTTATTGCTGTCCGAATAGCCAATCATAACCTCTTGGACGGGATTGGTCACGGCACGCGCACGGGCCACTTCGGGCAGGGTCAGCCATGTCCGCATAATGGCTTCGCTCGCCTGTAAGTCCGCAATGGTTTCAAACAAAGGTGCAATCGCAATTTGCGGGCTAGGGTCCGGCGATAGAGCGAACAGACCACCTTCTTTGAGAAGTAAGCCCACTTCCAACAAATCCGAAACACTGTCAGTCTTTGAAACGATTACCCGGCGCAACACCTCCCCGCCGACCGCGGTCCGGATTGCGCCCGCCTGCCAAAACACCTCCAACTCTTTCAGCGTTTCTGCGCCATAGTTTGCATAAGGTGTCGTCAGATTGCGGGGTGAGCGCCACTGCGCACACAAAATCTCGATGCGGGCCTCTTCTGTCAGGCTGGCATAATTGGTTTCAATGCCTGCGGCGGCCAGTAATTCGCCAATCGTCCGCTCATGCACGTCAGAGTTCTGGCGCAATTCCATCTGGGCAAAGTGAAAGCCGAAAACCTTCACGCCCGTGACCAAACGCGCCAGACGACCGTCGGCAACATCGCCCGCCGCGTGGGTGCGCAGTGACGCGCCAACAATTTCCAAATCCGCAACCAGCTCGTGCGGGCTTTGATAGGCTAAGGCGTCCAGATCGGTCGGTCGCGAAGGGGGCTTTTTCGTGATCGCCTGATAGGTCGCCGCTAAACGCGCATAAATGCCACGGATCGCCTGTCGATAAGGCTCATCGGCGCGGTGGGGAGAGGTATCGTGCCCGGCTTCTGCAAGGCGTGCTAAATCGGGTGAAACGGCCGTAAGCTCGGTTGAGATAGACAATTCGCTGCCCAATTGGTGCAATTCTTCAAGGAATGAGCCCAAGAGCAGCGTGGCATGCGACATTACCGCATGGGTTAAGGTTTGGGCGTTGACAAAGGG
Organism: Pseudomonadota bacterium; assembly: GCA_041160865.1. Lineage (GTDB taxonomy): Bacteria > Pseudomonadota > Alphaproteobacteria > Caulobacterales > Aquidulcibacteraceae > Aquidulcibacter. The sequence goes on from JBEAVQ010000005.1 coordinate 59,100, forward strand.
ATTGCCGTCTCTGTCGCCGCCAACCCAAGAACCAACCCGCAAAATGCCGGGCAATTCCTTACCCAAGCGCCGCTCAAGCCGGCGAATGAGGTTAGGCATTTCTTTGAGAAAGGAGCGGCCAAGCACGCTGGCCACATTGGCAATTTCATCGGCGACTTCGATGCGTTCGCCGCGTAGAACCCGGGTTTGCCACAAGAGCCTGATTTCCCGCCGTAGCCGCTCTGTGCGCAGATCGCGACCATCGACGAGATCAATCCGAGACTCGAGCGTATCTGAAATGGCCGCCTCACGGTCCAGCACGCTTTTGCGGCGTACTTCGGTAGGATGGGCGGTCAGGATGGGGGCAATCACCATTTTGGCCAATACGTCAGAGACATGCTCGAGCGTCAGATCCGGCCGTGCGTTTAACAGCGCCAACGGGTCTTGGCGGACCGCTTGGGTGCGGCTCACGTAATCATCGGCCAGATTAGCCAATTGCGAAAACACGCAAAAGCCATGGATGAAGACCAAGGTTTCATCCAGTTCTAGCCCGTCCAGCAAGCTATCGGTCGCGCCACGCGGGGCTTGCCCACGATACTCCCGCACAGATTCTGAGCGTATGGACTCAATTGCATCAAACAGGGCATCGCCATGTTGATCCTTGATCACTTCCCCTAACAGGGCACCTAAGTCTTTGATTAAGTCGCGGGCAGACGTCGAATTGGTATCAGGCATGCCGCCATTTGGCGGCAAGTTTCCTTTAGGGCAAGTGTCTGGCTGTGTTGCCTTTGGGTATGACTGCACATGCCAGTGTGGCGTGCAAGGTCTGCCCGCTTCGCAAGCAGGAGGGGTTAGAAGCCGTAAGCTGCTGCCATATCCGCGTCTTTGGCAGCAACCAATTTGGCACTATCGACCATAACTCTAGCCTGTTTCCACGTGGCATCATCCTGCATTTTGCCGTCCAGCATAGCCACGCCGCTTCCGTCTGGCATAGCTTCTAGGATGCGCTTGGCGAAAGCTACTTCGGCTGGATCAGGGCTGAAGACTTTTTTGGCAATGGCGATCTGGTCTGGGTGCAGCGACCAAGCCCCGGCACAGCCCATGATAAAGGCGTTGCGGAATTGCTGCTCGCAAGCCTCAAGGTCCTTGATGTCGCCGAAGGGGCCATAGAAGGGCTTAATGCCAGCGGTTTGGCAGGCATCGACCATTTTTGCGAAGGTGTAGTGCCACAAATCTTGTTGAACGCTGACCCGTGCGCGTCCATCAGCATGGGGGTCTTCGACCACGCGATAGCCTGGGTGCCCACCACCAACGCGGGTAGTCTTCATGGCCCGGCTAGCTGCCAGATCGGCAGGACCTAAGCTGATGCCCTGCATACGAGGGCTAGCCAAGGCAATTGCGTCCACATTGGCCACACCTTCCGCGGTTTCCAAAATGGCGTGCAACTGGATTGGACGGGTGACCCCCGCTCTGGCCTCAAGTTGGGCCAATAATTGATCTAGGTAATGAATATCCCAAGGCCCTTCGACCTTTGGAACCATGATGACGTCGAGTTTGTTACCAACAGCGGCCACAATTTCCATTACATCGTCCAACATCCAAGGACTGTGGAGACAGTTGATCCGGGTCCACAGGCCTGTGCCAAGGGCTGCAAAATCAGTCTCGCGGGCCATCTCGATAAAGCCGGCGCGTGCAGCCTCTTTGGCGTCTGCGGGAATGGCGTCTTCCAGATTGCCCAGAATGACGTCGACGCCCTTGGCGATCTCTGGCACTTTGGCGCGCACTTTTTCTAGATGGGGCGGCACAAAGTGGATCATCCGCTCCACCTTAACCGGCAGATCACGGTAAGGCGCAGGCGCACCAATGGCGAGGGGTTTGAAGAAAGCGCGGGGAGTTTTCATGAGCACCAGTTCCGTATTTTCATTTTTCTCTGCGCTAGGCTGACCAAGCTAAAAGGTCAACGCAGCAAGGGGATTCGCAAGCGGCTAAATGCTGCGCTAAACGCTTCTGATGCAGCGTTGGAAACTGACCTTAGAATATGACGGCACTAATTTCGCCGGTTGGCAAAGCCAATCGGATGGAAAAGGCGTGCAAGACACGGTGGAGCGCGCGATTGTCGCGTTAGAGGGCGAATTGCGCCGAACCCATGCCGCTGGGCGCACAGATCGTGGTGTGCATGCAACGGGTCAGGTGATCCATGTCGACTTAGCGAAGAGTTGGGCACCATTCCGTCTACAAGAAGCTTTGAATGCGTGGTTGCGTGACTATGGCCCGGTGGCGATACGGGCCGCAGAGGCTGTTCCCGATAGCTTTCATGCGCGGTTTTCTGCGCAAGCCCGCGGCTATTTGTTCCGCATGGTCGATCGTCGCCCGCCCTTGACGTTGGAGCTGGGACGAGTGTGGCGCGTCTCGCAGCACCATGACGTAGATGCCATGCAGGAAGCCGCCAATCATTTCCTAGGGACCCATGACTTCACCACCTTCCGTGATGCCGATTGTCAGGCGAAGAGTCCAATCAAGACGCTGAGCCGGTTTGAGCTCTATCGGGTTGAGGGCGTCTTCGGGCCAGAGATACAAGCGCGCGTCCAGGCTCGCTCGTTCCTGCACCGCCAAGTTCGCTCGATGATGGGGACATTGTCAGAAGTAGGTCGCGGGAAGTGGAACCCGGACGATGTTCGCGCTGCGCTGGAGGCCCGCGACCGTAAGCGCTGCGGCCCTGTGGCGCCAAGTGATGGCCTATATTTGACCGATGTCTTCTATGAAACCTGACCTTTAAGCTAAAGCAAAGCAGCCAATCAGGCGCACACCCACTTCCAAAGGCTCATCTAGATCCAAAAAGCCCGGTAATTGAATAAGGGCAAATTCGTTCTGTTCGCTCAAACGCGTGCCGCCATAGCCCGCCAATGCGGTCTTGCTTCCAGCCAACAGACTGATGTCACCGCCCGAAGCTTCTGGGGCGCGATGGGCTAGCAAGAGGGAGGCCGGCGTACCATCGGCAACAATTTGCGGACTCGCCGCGCAGACATGTACGCCAGCAAGGCTCACATCCATTAATTCAACCCACCAATTTTGAACGTCCGCTGGCCAAGGTAAGCAGGCAATGGTTCGAGGCCCCTGCTTGGCGGCCAACAATGCATCGGTAGCCGATAAGATGCGGGTCTCGCTGGCCGAGCCAAAGGCTAGTTTGGCCCAGGGTGCTGCTTCCAACGTGGTGACAACATCCAGCCCACCTTGGGCAGCCAGATTGGCTGCAATCAGCGCTCGCCACACGGCTGCCGCCAAAGCCGGATCGAGGTCTGGCTCGCGCGCAATAAGCCCGCGCAAAATGTCGATCTCGCGCGCGGGGCGCCAGCCAAAACCTGAATCCCCTGCAGCCTTTTTGGCTTCAGCAATCGCCCGCGCGAGGCCAGAACGTTGCGCAACTAAGCGCGCCAATTGTCCGTCAATGGCATCAATCGCCTCGCGCAGCGCCGACATATCGGTGGGGAGAGGGGCGGACGAACTGGGTGCGGGCATATTCATGCCTCAACCATGGTGAAAAAACCTTGTTTGCGCAAGATAATTGCCTGAATTTGGTCAATGTCAGCAGCCACCCTCCCGCAATTCAACCGCACAGGTTAGTGGTGCACGCAACTGGAGCTAATCTGCCGATGTCGCTTGCCCGTAATACCCTTGTTCAAGCCGGTTTCACTTTATTGAGCCGCCTTTTGGGCTATGCCCGCGACCGCGCGATCTCCAATCTTCTTGGTGCTGGTTGGGTGGGAGATGCTTTCGCGACGGCGCAAACCTTCCCGAACCTGTTCCGGCGAATCCTTGCAGAAGGGGCCTTTAGTCAGGCCTTTGTGCCGCTCTATGCCAAGACCCAAGCCGAGATTGGCAAGGATCAAGCCGCCGAAGTGGCAAGCCAAGCTTTCTCGGTACTGACATTGGTCGCGGCATTGGTGACCATCCTGGCCCAGTTGACGATGCCCTGGATCATGTTGGTGATCCATGGTGGCTATGCGGATAAGCCACAAGCCTTCCAGTTCGCCATCCTCTTGACCCAAATCACTATGCCCTACCTTGTTGGTATGGCGATGAGCTCGCTATTTTCTGGGGTGTTAAATACGGCTGGCAAGTTCGCCTTATCTGCTGCCGCGCCAACTCTGTTAAACCTGACCATTCTGGCAGCAGTCATTTTTGTCAAAGACCCCAATCAGGCAGCCATAAATGCAGCCGTGGCGATTACGATCGCTGGTTTCTTGCAGGCCACCGCCCTTTACATCGGCTGTCGGCGGCTTGGGGTCCAAATCGGCTTTCGCCTGCCCCGATTGACGCCAGAAGTTAAGGCCATCGTTACGGTGATGGTCCCGTCGGTGATTGCAGGCAGTGCGACCCACCTTAATGTCTTGGTTAGCCAGTCACTGTCCAGCTTTGAAGTTGGCGCAAAATCTTGGCTCTATGCGGCAGACCGTCTGTTTCAGCTGCCCTTGGGTCTCATCGGTGTTGCAATCGGAGTGGCTTTACTTCCGCGCCTTGCACGCGCGGTTGCAAGTCCAGAAACTGGCGACGATACCAAAGCTCTGGACGAAGCCTTTGTCCTGTCCATGGCCTTTACCCTGCCTGCTGCCGCTGCCTTGGTGGTAGCACCCTTCTTCCTGATGCAAGGCTTCTGGGCCGGCGGCCAGTTTACCCAAGCCGATGCCCGGGCTACGGCAGACGCCTTGTTTCACTATGGCTGGGGCGTGCCTGCCTTTGTGTTGATCCGCATTTTGGCCCCACCCTTCTTCGCGCGTGGCGACACCAAAAGGCCGATGAATTTCGCGCTAGTCAGCGTATTGGTGAACATCGGCTTGGGGGCTTCGCTCTTCTTTGGGCTGCGCGCAATGGCGCTGCAGGGCTATGTTGGCCTTGCCATCGCGGCCAGCGTGTCGGGCTGGGTCAATGCTCTTTTGCTGGCGGCGACTTTGTTGCGAGAGCGAAACTGGCGGCCAGAACCTTGGGTGCTTGGCAAGTTCTTGCGTATTGTCATTGCCACTTGCACCATGGCTGCCGTCTTGGGCTTTGCTGCTTTGAACCGGGTGCCCATCGAAGGCTGGTTTGAAGCCAGACTGGTATTTGGTAAAGAGGTGGCGACTTTATTGGTTTGCTTGATGGGAGGGATCGTTTATGCGGCAGTCGCCTTCCTTGTGCGGGCGGTCACGATGGCAGACATTAAGTTGGCTTTGCAAAAGCCAGCAGGTACTTCTGCCATTTCAACGCAAGATGAGTTTTAGAGTAAGAAGACGGACATGACCGACATACAGACGAAGCGGGTTTTCTCCGGGGTTCAACCGACCGCGAATTTGCATTTGGGCAATTACCTGGGCGCGATTAAGCGCTTTGTAGAATTGCAGAACGAGCCCGGCTCAGATTGCATCTATTGTGTGGTTGACTTGCATGCCATCACGGTGCCGCAAGACCCAGAAAAGCTGCGCGCTCAGACCCGTGAAGTGGCCGCTGCCTATCTGGCTGCAGGCGTAGATCCTAGTCGCTCCGTGATTTTCGTTCAGTCGAACGTTTCCGCTCATGCCGAACTGGCTTGGATCCTCAATTGCGTTGCACGCATGGGCTGGTTGGAGCGCATGACCCAGTTCAAGGACAAAGCCGGCAAGAATGCCGAGCGCAGCTCCGTAGGCCTGTTTGATTATCCCGTTTTGATGGCAGCCGATATTCTGACCTATAAGGCAACCCATGTGCCTGTGGGCGATGACCAGAAGCAGCATCTTGAATTGTCGCGCGATATTGCGGCCCGCTTTAATTCGGACTTCAAGGTCGATGGCTTCTTCCCCTTGCCAGAGCCTATCATTGGCGGCCCAGCGGCGCGCGTGATGAATTTGCAAGACGGGTCGAAGAAAATGTCCAAGTCTGATCCGGCGGATAACTCGCGGATCAATATGACGGACTCGGTCGATCTGATGGTCAAAAAGATCAAAAAGGCGAAAACGGATACTCTTCCTATGCCATCGCACGTCGATGAGCTAAAGGGTCGGCCGGAGGTTGATAATCTGGTCAGCATCTATGCCGCTCTTTCCGGCCACACCAAAGAACAGGTCGTGGCGGAATTTGTCGGTGCCGGCTTTGGCGTTTTCAAGCCACGCTTGGCCGATCTGGCGGTAGAGGCCCTTGGTCCCATGATGACGTCCATGGCCAATTATCTGGCAGACCCAGCCCAGATTGATGCGATCCTGCGCGCGGGCGCAGACCGGGCTAATGCGCTTGCCCAGCCGATCTTAAAAGACACCAAAGCAGCGGTCGGCTTCTGGTCTTAAGCGATTGCTTCGGGCTCGGGGGCAGGCTTCTTCGTTTGCCCCAATTGGCACACTAGAAATGCCACTGTCGTGCCGATGCACAATTGCCAAGGGAAGGCGAGGCTCTTCCAAGCGGGTGGAAGACTAAAATAATCGACGATATAGGCTTGCTGAAGCAGGATGGTGACGAAACCTGCAATTAATGCGGCAATGACACTAGCAGTAGAACCGCGCTTGGTGAAAACCGCCGTGATGTAGACGCCCGACAGGCCTGAATAGGCAAATGTCATGACCGACAGCACAAAGGTCAAGAGCGGTGTGTCGGTATATTGCTGCCAATAGAAACACAGGATCGACATGGCGAATAAGGCTAGGCCCAGCACCACCATGCCCAATTGGCCAGCCCGCACATAATGCGCCTCAGGCTTCGGCCCACGCTTATCGCGCCAAGGCCGGTAAAAGTCCTGCACCAGAACCGACGACATGGAGATCAGTCCAGAATTGACGGCGGCGGCGGCAATCACGCCTACGGTTACAAAACCGCGAAGACCCGGCGGCATTTGGGTCAGGATAAAGGTCATGAAGACCGTGATGTCTTGCCCATCAAACTTGGTCATCACCGATTGGCTGCCCTCTTGGATCATCAAGTCAGGGCGCTGGTAAAAGACATAGAGCAAAGACCCAATGGTCATGAAGATCAGCACGACCGGGATCGTGGCAAATACGGAAACAAACATCGCTTGACTGCCTTGCTTGGCATCCTTGCAAGCCAACAGGCGCTGAGACGTGTCTTGGTCGAGGCCAAAGTTACACGCATTCAAGATCGCCACCCCGGTAATGAGGGCCCAGAAGGAAAAGGGGGCGCTGAAATCCAAACTGAAATCGATCAAGCGCAGTTTATTCGTGCCCTCTGGCGTATTGGCAAGGCCTTGCCAAATCTCAACGCCGGAAGCGGGGATCTTCATCAGAAGGAACACCACCACGGTCAAAGCAGCGGTAACATAGATCGCCACTTGCACCAGATCGCTCCAGATGATGGCATTTAATCCGCCGATGAAGGTGAAGATCAGGCCAAAGACCAACAAGAGGAGTGAGGCTTGGACGATATGTTCTGGCGCAATGTCGCCAAACATGATCATCGAAACGGCGATGGCTGCGAGATAGAGGCGCGATCCGCTAGCCAGAATGCGGCCTACCAAATACATGCCCGCTGCCGCTTGTCGGGCCGTTCGATCATAGCGCTTTTCGAGGAGTTCATAGACGGTCGTTGCCTGAATGGCATAAAAGCGCGGCATCAGAACAAGGGCAACAATCATCGCCCCCAAAGCCGCCCCAATATTGCTGCCCAAATAGGTGAAGTCACCGCGATAACTGGAATCCGGGGCGCCCAAAAATGTCGCGGCGGATTGACTGGTTGAGAGGACCGAAATGGCGACCAGCCAGATCGGCACATTGTTGCCGGCCAAAAAATAATCATTGGCCTTGGCCATTTTGCTATTGGTGGCCAATATTCCGGCAATGGCGATGATGGCGACATAGCCACCCAAAATCACCCAATCTAACGCGGTAAATCCAACAGCCATCGATTAGCTTTCCCCAAAAGCTTAGAAGACAACTCTATGACATAGGGTTTGGCCTAACGTCCACTGCGCCTCAGATCGCGCTGATGGCTTGCGCGTTCAAATAGGGCAAGGGCGCATAAACCGCCCGCATGGCCTCGGCCAATTCGCGGGCACCCGGGCGCGGGAAGGGCGAGGTATCAATATGGACGGCTGCAACCTCGGCCAGCCCGACTGCGCGCGCCGCCAATAGCGCATCGGCCATCGCAACCGCGCGACCGGCTTTTCCTTCGCGCCCGATATTGCCGCGCCCGTCGGTCAAGAACAAAAGCCGTGGCGTGCGGCCCTTGGCCTTTTCGGCCAGCGCCAACAACAGGGCTGTATCAATGCCCGCTGCCAAGGGCGTGCCGCCCCCGCCTGCCAAGTCGGATAATTGTCGACGCGCCCGAGCCAAGGACCGGGTCGGCGGCAACAGGATTTCGGCTGCTTCATTGCGGAAAGCGACCAAGGCGACCCGACTGCGGTCTACATAAGCTTGGGCCAGCAACAGCTCCACCGCGCCTTTGGCTTCGGCAAGGCGTTGAAAGGCCGATGAGCCAGACGCATCGACGACCAGAATAGTCGTGGCCTCTTTTGGTTGGGCAAAGCAGCGGATGCGGAAGTCGCTCTTGCGCACTTCAATGCGCTTCCTGCCTGTTTCCAGCTCCGCGTCGGCTTGCGGACGACGACGCAGCTTTTGCCAAGGTGCGGCAGCGCGCAAGGTTTCGATGATGTTGAGGCGTTCGCCGGGCTTTAAGGTACCGCTGCGAGAGCGAATGGGCCTGCCACGCAGCGGCGACTTCTGCATGCTACCACCGCCACTGCCGCTCGCGCGTCCTTGGCGATTGGGTTTTGCTTGGCTCCCCAATGCTGCGATCAATTCAGCGGGCAGTGCAGATTTGACGGCATCCACCAGAACTTCGCTGGGATTGGGTGGGCTTTTGGGCTCTGCTTGCGTTTGCGATTCGGGTGGTGTTTCAGGGGGCGGCTTTGCGTCCGCCTCTGCCTCGATTTGTTCTGCTTCGTCCTGGGTTTCAGGCTGATGGTCGCAATCTTCGCGCTGAGGCTCTTCAGGCGGTGGCGGTAATTGCAGGGCTTGGGGTGCCAGAACCAGCTGCGCAGCTAAAGTGACATCACCCAAATTGGCAATTTTTCTACCATCCAAGGCCGCGATCATGCGTGCGACCCGCAAACACAAAAGCGCTGGCCGTGCCGAGTTCAGGCCAAAGGCTTGGGCGGCTTCACAAATGGCCTCTAGGAGCGATTCTGAAGCAAGCCCAATTCCTGGCAGGGCGCTTTTGGCGCGCTCAATATCTTCAAAGCTTGCCCCGTCCCCCGCTAGATCCCCAAGGCCCAGACCATTGCCATCGAGGCGGAAGCTACACCGCTCTAGAAGCGCAAACGGCGGGGATTCCTCTTGGCCCATGCTTTCATCTAAAAGGATCAAGCCAAAGCGTGCGGGCAGAAGCGATGTCAGCCCGTCGCGCTCCAACTGGAACTGGCCTTCATCCAACGCGGCCGCGATCCTTGCGGCGGTCGCCGAACTCAGGCGCTCGGCCATGGGCAAGACCAGGACCCCGCCATCGACTTCGCTCAACAGGCCGCGCTGCACGACGGGTTGACCGAGCGCCAAACTGGTTGCCAGATCCAGGCCACCCAATAAGCGGTCGTCACCCGTCTGTACGGGGCAACGGCGCAAGGGTGCCCCTTCCGGCAAAAGCTCTTTCAACAGCTCGAGCCAAGCATCAAAAAATGGGCTGCCCCGACCTTTGATCGAGATACCACCCAATCCATGGGGGTCCATCGCAAATAAGGTGGCGATCAACAGGGCCTCCGGCCAAGCGGCGCAGGGCACAGTTTCGGCTTGCGCCTCGGCGGTCATGATCCAAACAGGTCTGATATGGCGCGTTCAATCCGGGTGGATGAGCCGGTTTCATCGAGTGGGTTACGGCGCAGGCGGTGGCGCAGCGCCATGACGGCGATGCCGCGCAAATGATGGTCTTCCACTTTGGTGTCGCCTTCGAGGGCTGCAACGGCGCGTGCGGCGCGGATCAACGTGAGTTCGCCGCGCAGACCATCCACGCCAACAGCCATGCATAAGCGCGACGCCCATTCTAATGCCGCATCGGGTGTTTCAATGTCACTTAGGCGAGCGCGCGCGGCGACAATCTTCTCCCGCACAGCTGCCTCGCCTTCGGCCTGATGGGCGGCAAAGCCCGCACTATCGCGGTCAAAGGAGTCACGCCGGCGCACCACTTCGACGCGCACAGCCAGCTCATCTGGGGTCTTCACATCCACCGACAAGCCAAAGCGATCCAATAATTGCGGGCGCAGTTCACCTTCTTCCGGGTTGCCGCTACCTATCAGGACAAAGCGGGCCGGGTGGCGCACACTAAGGCCTTCTCGCTCGACAACATTCTCGCCTGAGGCGGCGACGTCCAAAAGCAGGTCGACCAAATGGTCATCAAGCAAATTGACTTCGTCGATATAGAGAAAGCCACGATTGGCCCGGGCTAATAGGCCCGGCTCAAAATGCTTTTCGCCTTGGGTGAGTGCCCGTTCGAGGTCGAGTGCGCCGACGACGCGGTCTTCGGTGGCACCCAAGGGGAAGTCGACAACCGGTGTCGCCATTTCGCCCACATCGGGTATCTCGCCATCCAAACGATGGACACAGCCCGTCGCGCAACTGGATTTGTCGGCGCGCGGGTCGCAATGATACTGACACGCCTTGACCATTTTAATCGGCGGCAAAAGGGCGGCCAGGCCCCGGACGGCGGTCGACTTGCCCGTGCCACGATCGCCAAACACCATAACCCCACCAATGCCAGGATCTGTGGCTGCGATCAGCATGGCCAGCTTCATGTCATCTTGGCCGACAATGGCTGTGAAAGGG
>JBEAVQ010000100.1:0-8228 GCA_041160865.1 Pseudomonadota bacterium
AGCCAATCAAGCAACAATGGCACCAGGCCTCGTTGGTGGCTCCTATACGCCAATCTCTGGTACAGCGCGGGCGCGCAAGGCCGACTATCGCTATGTCGACATTGATCTGTGGCTCGACGGCTCAGGCTCCATGGGGCTAGCGGCTGATGAAGCAGGTCGCGACAAGCTGCGACTTTTGTCGAAGAATGACCATCATAAAAACTGCGCTTTCGCCTGCCATATCCCCACCCCATTGGATGTAGGCAGCCCATATGCAACTTCGGAGCAGCGGGCACACGCCAACGGTGTCAAACTGCGCCATGATATTATGAAGGAAAGCGTTCAGATCCTCATCGATGAGTTACACGATGCATATCCGCGTGGTTTACGTGCGCGTTATGGCGTTGCTCGAATGTCGCGCGATTGGGAACGGCAGTTAGCTTTAACATCTGACATGCAAGCAGCACGCGACTTTGTTGGTACTTTTCAGTTGCAACCTGCGACATCTAATGCCCAGGCTGCGTCTCGGCTAACGCCAGCGATTGATACAGGGCGAAGGACGTTAACCAGCAGCACAGGCGACGGCTCCCAAGCCAACCCCGAAAAATTCATCGTCATTGTCACCGATGGTATGCAGTTTGATTGGCACAATATTGCGCCAGGCCCCATTGGCAACACCCCATGCCAAGAACTTAAGTCGCTCGGCTTCCGTGTGGGTGTTGTGCAATTGAAATATGTCCGATTGGATGCAGATGGATCATTTAACACGTGGGTTAAGCCGGTGTACGATCAAATCACACCGGCCCTTCAGGCCTGTGCTTCTGCCGGTTATTACTTCCATGCCGACAATCCCGACGAAGTTCGCGCCGCCTTCCGGCAATTGGCGAAGACGCTAGAAGAATCCCTGCGCCTGACCGAATAGGTCGGGGCAGGCCGCATCGGGGCAATCAAGGGCTTAGTCACAGCCATGTGGGTTTCTTGTGATGGCGGATCAGCGCATAGGGACGGGATGAAACATCTCTTCTCTGCGCTTCTGTTCTCTGCCGCACTCGCTTTGAGTGGCTGCGGTCAAGCCCCAAACGAAACCGCCGCAACGATAAAGGAGCTCAAGAGCTCCGCTGTTGATGTTGCCGGAGATGCTGCCAAAGCGGTGGGCGAGGTACTCGATACCAAGCTGGTCTGTCAGTTGGCCGGCCAGTCTGAAAGCTTTTGTGGCTGCTTGCAAAGCGAACTCGGCCCGAAATTAAAAGCAGAGCATATTGATGCGGTGACGGCGATCGTGAAAACGTCGATCGATGGATCGATCCAGTCCGCGGTACAGACAGCGACCTCACTCGACCCCAAAACCCGCAGTGGACTTGTTTCATGTGCCGCTAAGGCGGCAATTTCGGACGCCATTAGCGGGCAGTAGCCTTCAGAGGGCAGCGGCGGCACCAAGCGACTAGTATGGGCCGAAAGAGCGCGTTTTCGATCGCACTTTGATCTAATTGGATCAAAGTTACACTCTCAATCTCAAAAGAAGCAAGCTAGGCTCTGCCTAACCAACACAGAGCACTTGCCGCTTGGCCATGACGGAGCGCAAGTGAAATTTCTGAAACCGCGCTTTTGATTGACCCTAAGCGCTAAGACCTGTCGCAAGCCGATGATAAAATCGGCCATCGAGCATGGGTAGAATCCTCTAACGCAGGCAACTATGTTCTTATTATGTTCTAATTGTGAGAAATAATCAGGAGCAAGTAAGATGACGACACAAGAAGTTGCAGAAGCCTTCACTGCACTTTGCAAGTGCAGGCCAAATGGATGAATCTGGTCTTAAATATTTGGCTGAGAACGTGCGCAGCATTGAAAATATGGAAAGCCCTAATAGCGTAGCTGAGGGCATCCCTGCGCTTATTGCTAAGGGTGAGTGGTGGTATAGGACCCACAAGGTCCACGGTGTCGAGACCCATGGCCCGTATGTGAATGGCAATCAATTCGCCCTACGCTTTGTCATGAATATCACCAATAAAGAAAGTGGTGAGCGGGTCGCGATGGATGAGATTGCGGTCTATACTATGGAGAGTGTTAAGATCAGCGAAGAACGCTTCTATTATTGAACCAAGGAGTTAATCGGGACATCGCATCTTCGATCTGCGGCGTCGAAACCGCAAAGCTGAACCGGAGATGCGTGTGGCCCGCCACGGGGTCAAAGTCGACACCTGGAGCGATGGCGACGCCCGTGTCGGTCAGCATCTGATGGGCGAACGCCATGCTGTCTTGGGTCAGATGGCTGACATTGGCGTAGATGTAAAAGGCCCCATCAGGCGGAGCAATGCGTGTGACGCCCATGGCAGGCAAAGCCCGCAAGACGATCTCGCGGTTTGTGCGATAGGTCGCGACATTGGCTTCCAATTCATCGATGCAATCCATGGCCGCAAGGCCTGCATGTTGGGCCAATGATGGGGCTGTCAGGAACAAGTTGCCCATACGGGCCCGTGCCGCATCTATCAAATCATCAGAAGCCACCAGCCAGCCAAGACGCCAACCAGACATCGAAAAATACTTTGAGAAGGAATTGACCACCAAGGCGTTGGAGGAAAATTCCAGCATGGAATGGGTGCGACCAACATAACTCAGACCATGATAGATTTCGTCTGAAATGATACGGATGTTCCGCCGGGCGCACACGTCAGCAATCGCCTTAAGCTCCTCAGCTGGAATGATGGTACCAGTGGGGTTGGCGGGGCTTGCCAAGATCAGCCCCTTAGGTGCGCGCTCCAAAGCTTCGATCTGGGCGGCGGAGATTTGAAACCGCGTTGCCTCGCCGCACACAATCTCCAACGGCTCTAAGTGCAAGGCTTTGACCGTATTGCGATAAGCCACATAACCGGGACTGGCAAAGGCGATCTGATCCCCCGGGCCAAAAGCAGAGCTCAACGCCATAACAAGCGCAGGCGAGGCTCCACACGTCAATACGATCCGCTCTGGGTCGACAGAGACGCCGTATAAGTCCTGATATCGGCCCGCTAAGGCTTCTTTCAGCGGACTACTTTCCCAATACCCCATGCCATCTGTGTCCAGCACCTGATGGGCGGCGGCAATTGCTTTAGTGGGTGCCCCAGTTGAGGGTTGCCCGAATTCCATATGGATCACCTTTTCGCCTCGCGCTTTCATCGCATGGGCTAAGCGGCTGATTGAAATCGCGCGGAAAGGTTCGATCAAAGCAGTCATCATCTGTGGCATAAACGGGTTGGGGGCCATGTGTCGAGCCCTTGGCAGAACCCCATTTAGCATCGCGCCACAGCGCTCACGAGTGAAAATAGATTTTCTGATCGTTGTATTGTCTGGTTTCTGTCATTAGACTTTCTCTATGAATACTGCCTACCCTCCCTTGAACGCGCTTCGCGCCTTTGAAGCCGCCGCGCGGCGTCTGTCCTTCACCAAAGCGGCGGAGGATCTCGACGTCACGCCTGGGGCCATCAGCCAACAAGTGAAGATCTTAGAGGACTTTGTCGGCCAGCCCCTGTTCCGCCGCTTAGGTCGGGCGGTGGAGCTAACCGATTCCGCGCGCGCCTCCATGCCATTGTTGCGCGAAGCTTTTGAGCGGATTGATGACGCCGTACGCCAAATGCGCCTACCTTTAAGGCGGGAACGGGTTTCGGTCTCTGCTGCCCCGTCTTTTGCTTCTAAATGGCTTGTGCCGCGCATCGACCGTTTTCAAGCCGCTAACCCTGACGTACAGGTCTGGGTCGCCGCAGACATGAATTTGGTAGACTTTGCCTATGCGGATGTCGATCTGGCGGTACGCTATGGTCCTGGCTTTTATGAGGGCGTGACATCAGAAATGTTGATGGGCGAAGAAGTGCTGCCTGTTTGTAGCCCGACATTGTTGGAAGGGGCCAAGCCCTTACGCACCCCACAGGACTTGGCAGGCCATACGCTTCTCCACGATGTCAGCCCCGATAATGACCCATCCTGCCCCGACTGGTCGATGTGGTTGACCGCGCGCGGCGTGCAACGCGCCGATGGCAATCAGGGCCTGCGCTTCAATCAATCCGCCATGGTGATTGATGCCGCTGCTTCTGGTCGCGGTGTCGCATTGGCCAAGCGCGCGATCGCTGCGGCAGACCTTCAATCTGGCCGTCTAGTTGCGCCTTTCTCGGGAGAGGGAGATAAAGTCGGCTTTGCCTATTGGCTAGTGCGCCCCAAGGGCCGGACGATGACCCCTGCCCTCAAAGCCTTCCTTGACTGGATCAAGTCCGAAGCAACTGGCGACGATTGGGTAATTTAATGAATGAGGCTTTGCGTCGGCACGCAGTCTAGTCTATCTGCGCGCCCATGACTGATCGTAACTTTGAAAGCCGAAACACGGCTGCCAGCTGCCAGACCATGGCGGACGTGCGCCATGAGATTGACCGCCTTGATCGCATTCTAGTGGCGTTGATCGCAGAACGGCAAGGCTTTATGGATGCAGCTGCCCGTATCAAAGGCCATCGCAGCCTGGTACGCGACGAAGCACGCATTGCTGACGTGATCGCCAAAGTTACCGTCAGCGCAGAACAACACGGCCTCTCTATGTCTATCGCAGACCCAGTGTGGCGCACCATGATGGACCGCTGCATCGCGTATGAATTCAAGGCCTTTGATGCTTTAGCCGTCGAAGCACGGTTAGCCGACACACCAGAAGTTTAGCGCAGAGAAGCCAAAGCATATTGATGCTCGATCACGGCAATCTCACCGATGACAGACTGCATCTCTGTAGTGATAGCTTCATAGAAGGCCCGCTTCTCATCGCGGCTTAAGGGGTGAGATTTACTCGCCTCTTCGGCTTGGCCGCATAACTCACCCAATTGCCAAGCTCCAATCCCTCGAGCAGAGCCTTTGACGGAGTGGGCGGCACTGCCCCAGTCTGGGGTTTCGGTACCGGGCTGCAGCAGCTTGCTCCACAGCTCAACCTGTTCACGAAACAGGCCTAACACTTCCAGCGCGAGCTCCTGGTCGCCACCAGTCATCCGCTCCAGATGGGCCTTGTCGACAACGGGGCCTTGTTGATGAAGAGGTAAGCTAACATCCATGCGACCCCTATAGCCATTCAAGGTTAAAACGGCATTTACAGGCTACGATCTCCGAGGTGTGCGTTTTCTGAAGACTTTATTCATGCTGGTTTCAGGGAGACGCTGGCAAAGTGGCTTTCAGGGACACCTGAATCAAGGAGAGTTTACAATGCGTCTGCTTCTCACAAGCGCCCTCGTGTTAGCCGGTCTGGCCGTCACAGCCCCCGCACAGGCGCAAAGAATTTCGGTCCATATTGGGTCGCCGGGCCCGGTCTATGTTGACCGACGAGGTGCCGATTATTGGGGCCCCCATGGCCAATGGCAAAGCTGGGACACCCGTTGGGGCAATCCTGCCGCCTATGCCAATCGTTGGGGCTTTGACGAATATCACCCCAGCCGTGGCTGGCGGCGCGACAAACAATGGTACGCCCACCCGTCGGCATGGTCAGACTGGGGCGGCTGGAACTGGTCGTTCCAAGTCCGTGGCGGCGATGATTATGGCCGTGGCCGAGGCTGGGATCGCGACCGCGACGACTACCATGATCGCCGCGACCGCCACCGTTATGAGGATCGCTACGGCTATAGGGCACCCGTCGTGCGCTGCTATCGCCAGCAAAGCCATGACTGGATCCGCGGCCGCAAAGCCATTGTCAGCTACCTGCTGTGCACCGATCCTCGCGGGCGCACCTATGAACAGCAAGGGTCCCGCCGAATTGAGGCTTGGCGCTGGTAGACCCACGAAAAGCATGGCTAAGCCTACCTCAATTGCAATCAAAAGCGGCGTAGGGCTTGAACCCTGCGCCCATTTGCGCCATACGCCCTTTCCCTTGTTTCTCGCGCCCCTCGGGGCGGCTCGCGCAAACCAATCGCCAGCGGCACTCGCCTCAAGAAACAAACCGGTCGGGTGATTAGCTCAGTTGGTAGAGCAGCTGACTCTTAATCAGCGGGTCGCAGGTTCGAACCCTGCATCACCCACCAATGTTTTCAGGAGATCAATTGAAGAGCCTTACGGGAAGTGCTTGGCGTGAGCATGCTGTCTGAAACCGTCGCTCTCCGGAGCCGCGCGCGAATGGAAAAGAAAGAAACAACCTAATCTCACGGTAACCACAATGACTAACGAAACTGCTCAAATTCCCTCTGTAGACGTTCTTCCGTTGAGCAAGCACCAACCAAGCCGCCACGCGAGCTAAACCGCTGAAAGAACGGTGGCTCCAGCCTCAGTAAAGCACAATAACGTACCCAATTCTTCAAGCTGCTAGGCCCCATAGCGGAAATGACTTTGCCTAGATAAGAATGCTGGTGCATCTTGGTCAAATAGTGGGGCCATTAAGAATTAGCACCTAGTGCGTTCATGTTTTTGGGATTGGGTTAGGCAGATTAATATGGCCGATGAAAAAGATGATGATGTCTGGGCACGGGTTCGCGATGAAGCGCAAATCAATGAGTCCGCCAAACGCATCGCCAAAGCCGCCCAACGCATGAAAGAGCTTGAAACCGAGGAAGAAGTTAGCCGCCTCGCACCTATAGAAATGGCCGAAGCTGCCGGCGGGGCGCTTGAACCCAGCGCTTCCAACGAGCCTATAGATACAAGCTCGAAGATGAAGTGGGAAACTGCCACGGAGGAGCCCGATGGCTCTGCCCCCATCAAGCGTCGCCCAAAAGCCAAACAAGCCCCAACGCTTCTTTATGGCTCCATCGGGCTTGCCTTGATTTGGGTTGCAGGCGTTGGCGCCTATATTTTTGAGAATATTGCGACCTTGGGGGCAAGTGACGCCACCCTCCTCCTCAGTCTGGCCGTCCTCTTGTTTGGGCCTGCCTTCTCGTTGCTCGCCGGATTGATGGGGGAAAGCATTGCGAAGTCCAATCGGGAGTCTCGGCAATTGATGGCGGCTGTCCGTCGCCTGCTATTGCCCAGCAACTTGGCCGAAGGCGCGATCCGCACGACCGCTCAAGCGGTAGAGGGTGAGATTAATCGACTGGAAGGCGCGCTTGGCCAAGTAGCAGAGCGCCTGGCCCAAATCGAAGGCCAAGTAGAGCAGCGCACCTTAGCCCTGAATGAAGCCGGCCAAGCCGCGCGCGGCAGTGCCGATAGTCTAGCCCAAACCATGCAACAAGAGCGGCAGCGCTTGGACAGTTTGCTCGCTGCCCTCGCAGAAATGACGGCCAACGCCGCCACGACAACCCAAGTCGCGACAGAGGGGCTCGATCTGCGCGCCAACCGGCTGACCGAGGCCGCACAAGGTCTTGCGACCCAATCCACGCAAGCGTCGGAACTGGCCATTGGTGCGGCTGAGCGCTTGGATCAGGCGGCACAGCGCGCAGCATCGGCCATAACGGAATTGGATCAAGCCGCCGCTAAGGGCGAATCCGCCCTCGCCCGTGCTCATGATCTGATGGTTTTGGCGCGGCTTCGGGCAGATGAAGCGGTCGGCAGTGTCGATGGTGCCGTACAATCCTTAAGCAGTGCAGCGCAAACGGCCAGTGACTCTGCGATGCAGGCAGCTAATACGATCACCGGAAAGACCCAAGAAGCACGCGACATGAGTCTTGCTACCTTGGAAGATGTGCGCGCCGCCGCTGAAGCCAATGCGCGTCTGGCGGCAGAGTCCTTGCGTGCTGAGGCCGCCGCTGCTCGCCTTGCCGGGGAAGAAACGATGGCGGCCTTACGTGCCAGCAGCGAAGCAATCCGCCAAGCAGCAGAAGACGCCCGACGCAGGGCGTCTGAACAGGAAACAGAAAACCAGCATCGCTTGGATTCTGCTCGGCAGACAGCCTTTGAAGTCAGTAAAGAGGCGGATCAATTCATGTCCGGCCGCTTGAAAGACGCGCAAGCCATGATTGAGGAATCAGCTGGATTGTTGGACAAAACCGGGGCTCGCATTCAAGAGCGCTTCTCAGCACTTGCTGCTGCCTGTGGCGATCAAGCACGCTCGGTGGAAGACATACTCGACGGGCTCGACCGTCGCTTGTCAAATTTGCCTCAGGAAGCTGATACACGTGCTCGTGCGATCGAAGATGCGCTGAACGAAACCTTGAGCCGCCTAAATGCCGCCGGACGCCGCGCCGCAGAAGAAACCGCCGCCTTGGACGAGGCTTTCCAGGTTCGCCTGCGTGATTCTTATTCAGCGCTTGGCGAAGTGGTGCAGCGCTTAGGTGGGCTGTCAGGCGTCCTTGCCCCCATCCCAGTTGTACCAATTTTGGCCCAGCAGCTTGCCG
>JBEAVQ010000022.1:0-46043 GCA_041160865.1 Pseudomonadota bacterium
ACCCCCATATCCCGCTGCTATCGTCTGTAACGTCTCCATACGCACAGTAACTAGCCCAGTTCATACCTCACCGGTATGTGGCCCTCAGCGAATGGATACCTTTCGGTTAGCATAAGTTATTATGATCAAATGATGTGTTCGCAAAAGAACCAAATCTGTCAGATTGTCTGCAGCAAAAGACCAGCCAGACAAGCCAGCGCCGCGCTCACAAATTTGAGACGCACCTGACCCTTCAAACGCCAGCGGTTTAGCGGCCCTGAACCAAGAGGCAAAATGTCAGACGGTCTATAAGCCGGGTTTTGTCCAAGGGTTTGACCCCTCTGTGCGACCATTCATCTCGGACCTTGCTCGCGCAAGGCCTCTTGCGACCTACCCGGACACGCCAACCCACAAACGAGCCGTGACCCAGCGAGCTGTGTCACATGGTGTCCCTATTCGGTCTTGCTCCTGGTGGGGCTTGCCATGCCTCCTTCCTTACGGTCGGAGCGGTGGGCTCTTACCCCACCGTTTCACCCTTACCTCTGTGATCCAAGGACCATAGAGGCGGTCTATTCTCTGTGGCGCTATCCCTAAAGCTCTGCCCGAAAGCAGCGCCCCGGCGGGCCTTACCCGCCACCATGTTTGCGTGGAGCCCGGACTTTCCTCCCTTGCGCCTTTTCAAGCATTGCAAGAGCGGCCGCCCGACCGTCTGACGCCTCTGTCATGGGGCAAAGCTAGGCAGGGCGCAAGATAGCAGCCACACGCCCGACGAGCGACACGGTCTCGACATCAATAAAACCGTCTACTTTGCTGGGGCGGAAGCGGCGTTGGAATGCGCGCAAGGTCGCGCGGGTTTCGGTGTCCAAAATGCCATTGACGGTAACGCCATAGCCAATGGTGCCAAGCCCGGTTTGAACGGCAGCAATGCCCCGGTCCATCATGCCATCGACATCAAACAAATTGCGCTGGTCACCATCCTCCAATGCTGGCTGGGGCCAGAGGGCTAGGCCAGCATCCGCAAAGCGTTTCCACGGAAATTTCTCGCCGGGGTCGGACTTGCGCATTGGGGCGAGGTCAGAGTGTCCAACAATGTGTTGCCGGTCCAACCCATGGCGGCGCATGATGTCGGCTACCAGCGCCATGACTTTTTCGATCTGGACCTCTGGAAATTCCGGCAGGCCAAAATCATCGCCACCATTGGCAATCTCGATGCCGATGGAGGCCGAATTCATATCCGTCTCACCGTCCCAAAAGCCGCGCCCTGCGTGCCACGCACGCTTCGCTTCATCGACCAATTGAAAGACACGGCCATCCTCATACACAAGATAATGGCTCGAAACCCGACTCATGGGAGAGGGCACCAGCGTCTTTGGTGCGGGTGTGCCGTCTGGCAGCAGGGGATTGGTTGGAATGTCGTTTAGATAGGCGGTGCGCATCGGTGCTGGATCTGACAACACCCGCAAAGCCGCATCAGCGCTTTGCATGCCTGTATAGTGCAGTACGACAAAGCGAATTGGGCGCTTACGCTCATCAAAATTCGGTGAGGGGGATTGGATAATCTCAAGCGGCATCATAGTTCGGGTCCGGCTTTGGCGAGGCGGGCGGGAAGAAATTGGATTACCAAACATTTGACAATCTCAGCCTGTTTTGGCCTGCGCCACCGCGTCGCTGGGCAAGCTTTTGTTTTCACGACCCGCTACTAAGAACACACCCGCCAATGTGAGGCCACCCCCTATAATCAGCTTGAGCGTAATGGGCTCATTCAAGACGAGGACGCCGGTAGCGACTGCAATCACTGGCGTCATCAAGGTCAAAGGCGCTAGTAGCGTAATATCGTATTTTTTGACGAGTTGATAATAGGCTGAGTGGCCAAAGATTGAGACGACCACAATGGAAAAGACAATCCCGGCCCAAACATGCCAATCGGCCTGCACTAGGGCTGGAATCTGATTGGTTTCCAGCACAAATGAAAGTCCGAACAGTGGGATGATGGATAATAGCCCTACCCAGGCCTGCAGATTGAGCGCCGGGATTGGGTCCAAGCGCTTCATCAAAATCGAGCCTGTGGCGCCGATAAAGGCGGAGGCGGCCACATAAATCAGACCGATCTCAAAGCTGAACTTGCCAGGCTGATAAAGGATTGCGATCACGCCAGCAAAAGCCAAGGTCATGCCTAGAGTTCGCCGCCAACGCACCTTCTCATTCAGAAACATGATCGACAAGATAGTGACAATTGGCAAACCAAGCTGTCCAACGATCGCTACAGCACTGGCTGGTGCTGCTTGCAGGCCTAAGAATAAAAGCGCGAAATGAACGCCGCCGATACACATGGAAATGGCAAAGACTAAGCCAAATTGTTTCGGGAAGGGGTGCAAGAATGGCGACAACAGAATTGCGAGCCCTAAGAAGCGTATGCCAGCCAAGAAAATAGGCGGGATATCAGCGATCAACCACCGCGTGAGCGGCAGGTTTAGGCCCCATGCGACGCAGCAGGCAAAAAGTAAAAGGAAATCGACTGGACGCATGCGTGTCTCGTTTCACAGTCAGCAATTTGAGGTCAATGGTTTGCAACACACGACTTGTGTCAAAACAAATGAGCAAGGCGTGTTTGCGAGTCCCGCGGACACGCTTTGAATAATCGTGATGGACAGTGTGTTAGCGGCCCGAAGGGTCCACGCTCCAGCCGCGACCAGTGCGGCGCGCTTCCAACGTCACCACAGCACGGGTCTCAGGCTGGCGGAAGTTTGCGAGTACGGCACCGGCAAAGCCAATCACAAGGCCAGCAATCGCCATAGCCATTACGCCAAAGAATAGGGCTGAAACAATCAGCAGGCCTGAAACTAAAGCAATCGTGCTTTGAAACATGGCCCGGGCGGTGTGAGACAGTGAACGCATGTGCGAGAGATTGGCACTTAAAAGCTTAACGTCAAGTGTTTGTACCCAGTTTTATGATCCCGCGGGTGCGTTTTGATACGCTCTCGATGATTCAGGGCTCGCGCGACCGGACTCCCGCGGGGTGGCAGCACGAACTTTTTGCTTTCTGCTTGATTTTATCTGCTCATAGGCAGCATTGATGGCTGCCGTCTTTTCGTGAGCAGCCTTGATAAACTCTACTGGCGCACCGCGCGCAATGAATTTGTCTGGATGATTCTCTGCGACACAGCGCGTCCACGCCTTGCGAATATCTTCATCGCTGGCCTGAATCGATACCGATAGCATCGTATAAGGGTCAGGTTCCCGATCTGGAAAATAGGGGGCAGAGAGCCTAGCAAACTCAGTCTCAGTAAAGCCGAGCAGCTCTGATACACGCATGAGATAAGTCAATTCGCCGTCTGTAATCGCGCCATCGGCAGCTGCAACCGCAAAAAGGACGTCTAAGACATCCTCCAGCAGACAGGGCTTGGCCATATAGCGCTTACCAATCCGTCGTGCGTAGCCTTCATAACCATGCACTGTTTCCTGCGCCAATTCGAACAATTTGTCGAACATCGGTCTTTCGTCAGGCGAAATAGGAAAAGCTGCGCGAAAGGCTGCTGCTTCGTCCAGTGTAGATCTACCATCTGCCCGCGCCATTTTGGCTGCAAGTGCAACCACCGCAGCGGCAAACTCCATATCCCCCGGGTCTGGCGAACAGGGATCTGCTTGGTTTGCTTCTGGCGGAACCGGGTGGAACGCATTGCCAGCGAGATCTAAAAGTCGTTTCCAAAGTGACATCGCCTATCCTTAGCACGGCCTTAGACTTTCATACGACCCCTCGACCATAATTTTCCTCTTCGAATAACCATAGGGGACTAAAAATGCCAGTTTTTCGGTGTTACTACATGGTTCCGCAGAGGCGAAAGAAGCAAGTGGAAAAGCACTTGGATGTTGAATGGATCGCTTTGCAAGCTGGCGTACCTGTCTGTTTCTTGATTGGTATGCCGGCTTTCTTCGTTCTTGGTCCAACACTTGCGTCCATGATCGGAACAAAGGAGCCAGAAAATTATCGTGTCGGGTGCCATGCAGAGGCCAGGAGCAGCAACGCTTGGATTGCACCACTCGGTCTCGTGATATTTATTGTGCTCACGCTCTCATACTTCGGGCAGTATTTCGTACCAAGCTAATGCAGCTCACGTCGCAAACTATATGTTAACCTTAT
This sequence comes from Pseudomonadota bacterium, assembly GCA_041160865.1. GTDB lineage: Bacteria > Pseudomonadota > Alphaproteobacteria > Caulobacterales > Aquidulcibacteraceae > Aquidulcibacter. The sequence continues at coordinate 4,118 of JBEAVQ010000022.1, forward strand.
TTACTAACCTTATATTTTGAGAGTTCTGCTAAGTCTGACTCATCCTTAGGGGGTGACCGTGTTTAGCGACTTGATCTATGCGTTCAATCAGATGTTTTCTATCGTCCACTTGGCAGCGCTAAGCTGCCCTGCTGGCTTGATTGTCGCGATGCATTATATGTCTGAGCGCAAGCCAAAGTTCCAAAAAATCGACTATGATCCGATCATGCGCAAGATGCACGAATCCGGGTCTCAGCCATCAAAAGCGTTCGCGGGATTTATGACTTTCGTTGGTCTAGCCATAGCGGGCGTCAGCTTCTCTTATCTCGCTTGGCCAAGTGAGACCCGCCAACAAGCAGAAGCTGGTTGGCAAATCATAAAAGGCATTACAGATAGACTGTAGGTCGACCGATCTCGGTAACTTGGAATCGGTGCCCGGTTTTTAGCCCTAAACTGCTAACTCCACTAGACGTGTGTGAATTTCGCACGATATAGCCACGGCAGAACAAATTTGTGCGATTTTTGCGCAATGCTGGAGGTGAGCTGATGGACGTCGTCTGGTTTCGCAATCGCATGAAGGAAGTTGGGGCCACCCAAGAAGATATTGGCGCAGCCATTGGGCGCGATCGATCGGCAGCCAGTCGACTTCTGTCTGGGTCTTTGGAGTTCAAGGCCGCCCATGCTGGACCTTTGGCCTTGGTTCTCAAGACTACACCGAGCGAAATCCTGATACGGGCAGGGGTTGAGTTAGATGCAGGCGCTACAGGCCGCGCGCCGCCGCCGCACGCCCGTGTGGAAGCAGCTATCGAAGCCTTCGCGGCAGGCGAGATCATTGTCGTGACCGACGATGACGATCGCGAAAATGAGGGTGATCTCATTGTTGCGGCTAGCCTTTGCACGCCAGAGAAGATGGCTTTCATCGTCCGGCACACGTCCGGCATTGTCTGCGCGCCGCTGACACGCGAAATCGCGCGTAAACTACGCTTGGACCCAATGGTCGCGAATAATGATGCGCCTTTGTCGACGGCCTTTACGGTCTCGGTTGATGTGCGCCATGGCACCACGACCGGCATTTCGGCCGAGGACCGGACCAATACCTGTCGTGCGCTGGCCAACCCAAACATCGGTGCGGCAGACTTTGTCCGCCCCGGCCATGTGTTCCCCCTCGTTGCACGTGATGGCGGCGTACTCGTGCGGACGGGCCATACAGAGGCCACGGTCGACCTCTGCCGCATGGCTGGTCTTCCAGAAGTTGGCGTCATTTGTGAAATGATGAATGACGACGGCACCGTTATGCGTGGCCCGCAGGTCGCAGCCTTTGCAGCGACCCACAAGCTCAAGCACGTTTCGATTGCGGAAATGATTTCGTATCGCCAATCGCGTGAAAAATTGGTTGAACGGGTGTCGAGCTTCACGGTTGAAACGGAAAATGGCCCGGTACAAGGCTTTGCCTACTCAACCCCGTTTGATCCAGTGCATCACCTTGCTTTTGTTGTTGGCAAAATTGGCGCTGGCGAGAACGTTCCGACACGCTTGCACCGCGCAGATGTAGTCAAGGATGTGTTCGGCGGGGCACCAGCTATCAAAGCAGCCATGGAAACCTTCCGTAACGAAGGCCGTGGTGTGCTAGTTTATCTGCGCGATGGCACAGTCGGTGTGCCATTCCAGCAGCATCAGGAGACCGAGTCAGAGACCCGTCGCCTACAAACTTGGCGCGAAGTCGGCGTGGGAGCCCAAATTCTGCGCGACCTAGGCGTTCATTCCATTAAGTTGCTGACCCGTTCGACCCATAAGTTTGCGGGCCTCAGCGGTTTTGGGATTGAGATTTCCGACGTCGATAGCCGCTAGACTAACTGTGGGCGTTTAGGCGCCCACAGCCTCAGGCTTTTCCTGCGCGATGCGTTGGGCATTGACATAATCAATCTTGCCTGTTCCCAACAGCGGCACTTCCTTGATTTTCATAATCTTTTTTGGAAGCGCCAGTTCCGCCGCACCATTGGCTTTATACCAAGCCAAAAGGTCGGAACGGTCTGCAAAGTCGAAATCGGTCAGCAAGATAATCTGCTCACCCTTCTTGGGGTCATTGACCGCAACAGCGACGTGCAGATTATTCGGCCAACAACTGGTGGCATAATTCTCAACGGCGGTTAGCGACACCATCTCGCCGCCAATCTTGGCGAAGCGCTTGACCCGGCCCTTAATGGTCAAATAGCCGTCTTTATCGATCGCAACGACATCACCCGTGTCATGCCAGCCGCCTGGCAAAGGCTGGATTTCACCAGGCGCATCGACGCGTACATAGCCGCGCATCAAATTGGGCCCGCGAACATAGAGCCTTCCGCCGCCATCAATGCCGGGGATGCTTTCGAGCTTCCACTCAATACCAGGTACAAGGCGACCGCAGGTGCCCGGGCGATTATTGTGGTCGGGCGTATTGACAGCAATGATGGGTGAGGCCTCGGTCGCGCCATAGCCTTCAACAATCGGCACATTGAAGCGTGACAACATCATCTGACGGGTTTCTTCCTTAACCCGCTCTGCCCCGCACACGATAAAGCGTAAGCTGTTCAAGTCACCTTCATCCGCTTGCCGTGCATATTGGTTCACAAATGTGTCTGTCCCAAACAAGATTGTCGACTGAGTTTCACGCACCATTTTGACGATGTTCTTGGCTTGCAAAGGCGAAGGGAAAAGCACGCATTTCATGCCCTGAAGAAGCGGCAGGAAGGTGCCGCCCGTCAGACCAAAGGAATGGAAGATGGGCAGTGGGTTGAAGACGATATCGTCTGGATTCAAGTCGACATGGCCTGCCACTTGTTCGACATTGGCGACCAAATTGGCATGGCTAAGCGCCACACCTTTTGGAATACCCTCGGTGCCCGAGGTAAACAGCATTACAGCAGTCGAATCAGGATCGGTTTTGACCCGCGCCAAGAAAGGAGCTGTTGAATCGAGGAAGCCACGTGCCTTGTCGAGACTGGTTAGGCTTTCGCGCACATCCTCCAGATAGACAATCTTATAGTCCTTCTCAAGGTCTTCGACGAGGCCGCCTAGATTTGCCTGCTCAACAAAGCGCTTTGCCGTTAGGATTATGCGGACTTGCCCGGCACTACAGGCTGCGCGGATGTTTTTTTCGCCAGCCGTAAAGTTCAACATCGCAGGCGTGCGGCCAAACGCCATGAGACCAAATAAGGCAACCATGCCACCAGCCGAATTGGCAATCAAAACCCCGACATTCTCGCCAGGCTCGGTAAATGCGGAGAGTTTCCGGCCCAAGACAAAAGAGCCCAGCACCAAGCGGTCGTAAGTAAGAGGCGCACGATCAGCGTCTTCTAGGATTTCTTTTTTGCCACCAAATCGACCTCGGGCTTCAACCAAGGCATCAAAAACAGTGCGCCGCGTGCGGGCAACATCATAAGGGCGAACAGGCATGTTGGGGTCCTAGAATGCGTTTCCAAGTTTACTGGTTTGGGGCGTTTCTTCACCCTACTTTCGACGGCCGACTTGAAGGCAAAGCTAACGAGATCACACGAGATTGCAATTTGTTTCAGCAATAGGGTGCATTTTCGCACTCAATTAAACGTGTTTCCTCTGTGAACCGCTGCCGCATTTTCAGCATAATTCAGTGTCCCACTTGAGATTCAGCCTGCTCCCATGTCACAAGTGTCGGATGAAAAACCTCATCATCTTCCGGGCCTTTTTGATCGCTATTTCATGTGCGATTGTGGGCACTCACCCCCTTTCGGCACAAGCTGTTCAACAAACGAAGGGCGACTTCCAAGATAAGTTCCGCCAGATTGATCCAGAAGATGCGCCAACACCGAACGATTATCGCGCTGCATCGGGTGCGCCCGGCCATAAATATTGGCAGCAGAAGGTCGACTACAAGATCAATGTCAGCCTGGACGAGGCCAGCAAAACCCTGAACGGCGGCGCGGACATTACTTACACCAATAACTCGCCCGATACTCTGACCTATCTCTGGCTGATGTTGGATCAGAATGACGTCAAGAAGAACTCGATTGCCGAACTAACGCAAACGACCGATGAAACAGGCCGGATCAGCTTTAATCAGGTTCGCCGCGCCCAAGTCATGCGCGCCAGCGAAGGCGGGTTCACAATCACCAAGGTAACCAATCCTGCCGGCGCAGGCCTTACCTTTGACGTCGTCGACACGCTGTTACGGGTTGATTTGGCAGAACCTTTGAAGCCAGGACAAAGTTTTGCATTCAAAGTTGATTGGACCTTGCCGATGCGCGATTCCCGCTTGATTGGCGGTCGCAATGGCTATGAGTGTTTTACCAAGGCTGATCAGGACGGCAATTGCATCTTCCTTGCTGCCCAATGGTTCCCCCGTGCGGCGGTTTATTCCGACTATGAGGGCTGGCATAATAAAAGTTTCTTGGGTCGGGGTGAATTCACGCTGGAGTTCGGCGATTATGAAGTTGCCATCACAGTCCCAGCGGACTTTGCCGTTTCCTCAACCGGTGACTTAGTCAACGCAAACGAAATCCTCTCGCCTGCGCAACAAGAACGTATGGCAAAGGCACGCGCCAGCTATCGCGATCCGGTCTATATCGTGACACCGCAAGAGGCCGCTGCTACCGAGAAAGCCAAAGCTGCAACCACCAAGACTTGGCGCTTTAAGGCTCAAAACGTGCGCGATTTTGCGTGGGCCGGCTCTCGTAAATTCATCTGGGACGCAATGGCCGTCAAACAGCCCGGCGCGAACGATGTGATGGCGATGAGCTTCTTTCCAAAGGAAGGCGACCCCTTATGGTCGGCCTATTCGACCAAGAGCATCGCACACACGATCAACGTCTATGGACGTTTGACTTTTGCCTATCCTTATCCAGTCGCGCAATCGGTCAATGGACCTGTTGGCGGCATGGAATATCCGATGATCACCTTCAACGGGCCACGGCCTGAGAAGGATAGCGCTGGCAATCTCACCTATTCAGACCGTTCCAAATATGGCTTGATCAGTGTGATTATTCACGAAGTTGGCCACATCTGGTTCCCCATGATCGTCAATTCTGACGAACGGCAATGGACTTGGATGGACGAAGGTCTGAACACCTTCTTGCAGTACGTGGCCGAGCAAGAATGGTCGGAAGCCTATCCATCGCGTCGTGGAGACCCGCGCGATATCACCGAATATATGCGGTCCACCAACCAAGTACCCATCATGACGCAATCTGACTCGGTTCAGCGTTTGGGCGACAACGCTTATGGCAAGCCAGCGACGGCCTTGGTTGTTTTGCGTGAGACGGTCATTGGTCGCGCACGTTTCGACCGGGCGTTTAAGGAATATTCGACGCGCTGGCGCTTTAAGCGGCCAACGCCCTATGACTTCTTCCGCACGATGGAGGAGAGCTCTGGCACAGACCTCGATTGGTTCTGGCGCGCTTGGTTCTATTCTACCGACCATGTTGATATTAGCCTGACCAACGTCCGCGAAGGCACGCTCGACACTCAGAACCCAGATATTGAGTCGGCCCGTCGCATCGCAGAGCGTGATGCCAAGCCGATTGAATTAGGTCAGCTGAACAATAAAGGCATGAAGACCTATGCCGACAATGACCCCTCGGTGTTGGACTATTACGACCGGACCGATCCTTTGTCCGCCACCAAGGGTCAGAAAACGCGTGCGGCGACAGCCCGCGCAGCCTTAAGCCCAGAAGAGCGGGCCGTCCTAGATGTGAAGGATCGGTTCTATATTTTAAGCTTGGAAAACAAGGGCGGCGCAGTGTCGCCAGTGATTTTGAAATTCACCTTCAAGGATGGAACCAGCGACACGGTCGCCATCCCTGCCGAAATCTGGCGCTATGATGCCCGCAAGGTTAATTGGACCTATATGACGGCCAAGGAAGTTACCCAAGTCGAACTCGACCCACGCCAAGAAACGGCAGACGTGGATCGGTCCAACAATTACTTCCCAACCCGGATTGAACCCACCCGTTTGGAAGTCTTCAAAGCCTCGCAAGGTCCACGCAATCTGATGCAGGACAATGATCTGGCCGTTAGCCAAGAGTCGATCCAGACCAAGCCTGCGGTTTCGCCAAAGGCCGGGGCTGGCGCTGCGGGGGCAGGGGCCGCGACGGGCACCCGTCCCAATCGCTAAGATGAAGCGTTCCGGCGTCGCACTGCTGGGGTTGCTGGCTATCGTTTTGGCCAGCAACCCCGCAGTGGCGCACAGGCTGGAAGCCGCGTTAAGTGTGGTTGAGGTCAATCCGTCGAGCGGCGTTCTTGAGATTACGCACAGGCTCTACGCCCACGACCTTGAACATGCGCTTGATCTGGGCCCTGTCGGGGTCGGCTATTTCGAAACGCCGGAAGGCCAAGCGGCGATCAAGGCTTATTGTGAGCGTCAATTCTTGATTGCCGACGGACAAGGCAAGGCGATGCCGCTTCAATTTGTCGGTGCGGAAGTGTCTGGCGATTTGCTCTATGTCTATTTTGAAGCCGGCCGCTACCTGGGCCGTGAGTTGACCCTTGATTCCAACTTGCTGCAGGACTTTACCGAGGCGCAGGTCAATCAAGTCAATGTGCGACGGGGCGGCAAGACGGTTTCGGCACGGTTTCAGACCAGCACTGCGGCCAAGCGGATGCGCTTGCCTTAAGAACCCATATCAGCTCTGCGCAATGGGATGGTGTTGGACCTTTCCTTTTTGGGCGAAAGGTCTCATTTAAGGCCTATGGTTACGCTCATCGACACCCAAACCCAGCGCGCCGCGCGCCACCCCGAAAAGCAAAAACGGCCCGATAGCGTCGTGATGCGCAAGCCTGAGTGGATCCGCGTTCGGGCACCGGGCGGGGAAGTCTATGAGCAGACCCGCGCCATCGTGAAAGAAAACCGCCTTGTCACCGTGTGCGAGGAGGCCGGCTGCCCTAACATCGGCGAATGCTGGAGTAAGAAGCACGCAACCATGATGATTATGGGCGATATCTGCACGCGGGCTTGTTCGTTCTGCAACGTGAAAACCGGCAAGCCAAACGCCCTTGATCTTGAAGAGCCCGCCAATGTCGCAAAGGCGGTTGCGACTATGGGCCTCGAACATGTGGTGATCACCTCTGTGGACCGCGATGACCTTGATGATGGCGGGGCAGCTCATTTTGTTGCGACCATCAATGCAATCCGCGCAGCAACGCCGAACACGACAATTGAAATTCTAACGCCCGACTTTTTGCGCAAGGCAGGGGCCGCGGAAGCCGTCATTGATGCTAAGCCAGACGTGTTCAATCACAATATGGAAACGGTACCGCGGCTTTACCTCTCAATCCGCCCGGGTGCCCGCTATTATGCTTCGTTGCGGTTGCTGGAGCGGGTGAAAGAGCGGGATCCGACCCAATTCACCAAGTCTGGCCTGATGGTAGGCCTAGGTGAGACCAAAGAAGAAGTCATGCAGGTGATGGATGACATGCGCTCTGCCGGGGTCGACTTCTTGACGATTGGCCAATACCTCCAGCCAACCCGCAAACATGCCCCAGTCGACCGCTTTGTAACTCCGCAAGAGTTCGAAGCCTATGAGACCATTGCTTTGTCGAAAGGATTCTTGATTGTCTCTGCCACTCCGCTCACCCGGTCCAGCCACCATGCTGGGGAGGATTTTGCGCGTCTTAAGGCAGCAAGAGACGCGCGTCAGGATCACATGGGATCGTGAGCCGTTTTGAGACCATCGAATTAATGCCCTTTGCGCCAGATGATCTCTTGGCGCTGGTTAGCGATGTTCCGGCCTATTCACGCTTTCTGCCCTGGGTAAAGGCGTCACGCATTTCCCAGCTTAAGCAAACGCCTGATGGTCGCTATTTCGTGGGCGAGGCTGTCGTGGGCTATAAGGCTTTTCGAGCGCAATTTTCGACTCATGTCGATGTGAACGAAACCCAGCGCTCGGTCACGACCCGCCTGATCCAAGGCCCGTTCCGCTCACTGAAATGTTTTTGGGGTTTTCGATCCAGCGAGTCTGGCACTTTGGTCGATTTGAGTTTGGATTTTGAGTTTTCTGAGCCGTTTTTGGCAGAATTACTCCGCGCCAACATGGATAAAGCTGTTTCGAAGCTGATTATGGCCTTCACAGAAGAGGCCAAAAGGCGCTACTCCCAAATCGCATAGGGATGGCGAATTAGGAGAATGCTGCGTGACAGATGCGGTTTTAGATAACCAAGTTCCAGCACCGCCTGCTGCGCCTTCGTCTCTTATGAAGTCTGTCTCTTGGCTATATCCGGCCACGACTTTCCTTTCTGCAGCGCTTCTTTTCACCTTACAGCCGCTATTCGCAAAAATGCTGACACCGATGATGGGCGGCACGCCAGCGGTCTGGAATACGGCCCTTGTCTTCTATCAAGGCGCACTCTTGATCGGCTATCTCTACGCCCATTTGATCGCCACCCATTTGCGTCCGCGCAAGCAATTGATGGTGCATGCGTGCGTGTTGGCGGTGGGGCTTTTGTTTCTCCCAATCCATGTCTCAGGCTTGGTGGGTACCCCCAATGTCGAGAGCCCGGTTGGCTGGACGCTGGGCGCGCTCCTCTTATCGCTAGGCGGGCCAATTATCGCGATTTCGGCAACCGCACCTTTGATCCAAGCGTGGCGAGCCCGTTTGGGTGATGCGGTTGACCCGTATCGACTTTATGCGGCTTCAAACTTGGGAAGCTTTGCAGCACTTGCCGCTTTCCCCTTCCTGCTAGAGCCAATGATTGGCGCGAAGCTACAGTCGGTGATTTGGGCGATAGGCTATATCATCTTGATGATTGCCTTGATCGTCTCAGTTTATGCGGTACCAGCAAACAGCCAGGCGCCGAAAGAAACTACCCTTCGCAAGACAACGTGGCTGGAGCGGTTTACCTGGGTGGCCTTTGCTGCCCCACCTTCTGCCCTTCTGGTAGCGGTTACGACCCATCTCACGACGGATGTGGCCTCCGTGCCGCTGTTGTGGATACCCCCGCTTGCACTGTTTCTCTTGACCTTTGTCATTGCTTTCTCGGCCATTGGCGACCGGATTGCAGAGGGCGCGGCACCGCTCAAGTTCACGGTGGTGTTTCTGTTGGCCGCCGTCATGGCGTCCGATGTCGACGGGGGGCTCAATGGGCTACTGATCCATTTGGCAGCCTTTTTCATCGTCGTTCTCTGTTGCCATCTTGAGCTAGCCATACGGCGGCCAGAGCCTGCGCGATTGACGGAATTTTACCTCTGGATGTCGCTCGGCGGTGTTTTGGGTGGGGCGGCAACAGCGCTTTTGGCCCCTATCCTCCTCAACACGACGATTGAATATCATTTAGCGTTGGTGGCTGCTTTAGCAGTAGCCCCCTGGCACCGGGCGGATTTGAAATGGGCCTTGCCTGCCGTCGTCATAGCCCTTGGCGTTTCGGCGCTCTATCAGAATTCCTTTGATGCCTATTTGTGGCTGGAAGAATATCTGCCCTTTAAGGGGGCCGCAGCAGGCACAGAGTCGATGTTCTGGCGCGAAGCGCTTCTCATTGACCGGCCTGAATTTGCCGGGGCGATCTTATGCTCGATCCTCGCTTTGGCTGCTCTTATGGCGTCGCGCTCCGCCCCACTAGTGGCGGCGATTGGCGGCTTAGCACTCCTTCTGCCTATCCTAACTGAAGACGGGGAAGGGGTGAAGTTCCGTGAACGGAGCTTCTTTGGCGTCTTGGAGATCGAAGATAATGGAGAAGCCCCAACCGGATGGCGCTACCTCTCCCATGGTACCACGTTGCACGGCGTGATGAGCTTGGACCCCAACCGCAACCGCGAGCCCATGTCCTATTATTATCGCGAAACGCCCATCGGCTCCTTGTTTGAAGAAGCTACCAACGCCAAGCCCACAACGCTGCATGCGGGCGTCATTGGCCTCGGCATGGGCTCGTCAACCTGTTACGCCAAGCCCGGCCAAAACTGGAAAGTCTTTGAGATCGACCAAGATGTGGTTCGCGCCGCGACCGACCCCAATTTGGTCGGATTCCTGAACCGCTGTGCGCCAGACGCCAAAATCATCTTGGGCGATGCGCGCCTGCAGATGCAGAGCCAACCCGATAATTGGTTTGATATTCTGTTAGTTGACGCCTTCTCCTCTGACGCCATCCCGACACATATGATCACGAAAGAGGCTATCGCCTCCTTCATGCAAAAAGTGACACCCGACGGGATCATGATCGTCCACATTTCCAACCGCTATTTGGATCTCGGTCGCATTGTCGCCGATTCTGCGCATAAGCTGGGCTATGTCGCGATGGAAGGAAATCGCGATGGGGCAGAAGATAATCCCAATGCCGACACCAGCGTCCGCGTCATTGTGATCGCCAAAACGCCCGCACGCTTGGCGAAATATTCCTTACCGATGTGGGAACTGATGATGCCGCGTAAAGAACTCAAGCCGTGGACGGATGATCACACGGACATTCTGCGCGCGATAGCGCCAGATGAGTGAAGGGCAATAAGCTTGCTCGGGTGGCTCTCTACTTAGACAGGCTTTGCCGCAGACTGTGACTTGGCAAAGGCGCTGTTCGAGTTTGCGCAGAAAGAATTGTCGGGCGGATTTAAAATGAAATGGCTTTTAAAGGAGGTGGATTCCCGCTGGAATAGCTCCCTACAGCCGGGAACGCTCCTAAGCTTCCAACCCATCCTGCAACATGCGCAGCGCGACGCGGACAGCCTCGACGCGCACCTTTTCGCGGCCAATATCGCCGAACAAATGCTCCTCATGCCGGATCGAGCGGTTTTCACGCGCGCTAGCGAAATGGACGAGGCCGACGGGCTTCATACCGGTGCCGCCGCCGGGGCCGGCGATACCGGTGATGGCGACACTTAGGTTTGCCCGGCTTTCATGTAGCGCGCCTTCGGCCAAGGCGCGCGCAACGGGTTCAGACACCGCGCCAAAGTCTGCTAATAGGTCGCCCGGCACGTGCAGCATCTCTTCTTTAGCGCGATTGGAATAGACGACAAAGCCGCGCTCAAAAACGGCGGAAGAGCCTGCAATCTCGGTCAGAAGGGCGGCAACTAGACCGCCCGTACAGCTTTCAGCTGTCGTGATTTTGATGCCACGGGCCTCTGCATCCCCGATCAGCAGGCGGGCTGCCATGACGAGGTCTTTGGGAAAAATCGACATGGGTGCGATCCTAAGTTTGAGCAGTGCCAAAATCGGCGGGCAGGAGGATGGTAGCAGTAGCTTGAGCGGCGATGCCTTCGGCGCGACCCGTAAAGCCCATGCCTTCGGTCGTAGTGGCTTTGACCGAGACTTGGCTTTCGCGCAGGCCGAGGAGCTTGGCCGTTTTTTGAACCATGGCATCGCGATGTGGCCCGACTTTGGGGCGCTCACAAATAATTGTCAGATCGACATGATTGATCATGCCACCAACGGCCGTCACCATGTCGCCCGCGTGGGCCAGAAAGATGCTGGATGCTGCACCCCGCCATTGGGGATCCGTCGGCGGGAAGTGCTTGCCAATATCGCCAGCTGACAAAGCGCCATAGATCGCGTCGGCCAGACAATGCCACGCCACATCCGCATCAGAATGCCCGGCCAGCCCATGCGTGTGTGGCACTTCGATGCCGCACAAAGTCACAAAGCTGCCTTCTGCAAACTTGTGCGCATCAAAGCCAGTTCCAATGCGAGGAAGAAGCTGCGGGGTAAGCAGGCGCGTCATACGGTCAAAATCCTCTGGCCAAGTAATTTTCTCGAGCATTGGGCTGCCGGCGACCACCTTAATCGTGGCACCATGGGCTTTGGCAACCGCTACATCGTCTACGAGCATTTGATTGGGGGTTATTGTCTCATAGGCGGCTTGGATCAGGCCCGCTTTGAAGGCTTGCGGCGTCTGGATGCGTACAAGGTCGTCGCGGGCTTGGGCCTGTTCAACTTGGCCATTGGGGGCCAACCATAATGCGTCAGCAATCGCTAGACCCGGCGCTGCGCCATCGGCCCCGGCCTCTAAAGCGACGAACAGATTGTCTAGGACGGTCTGATTCAGGCCCGGCCGCGCAGCGTCATGAATGAAGCTAAAGCGTGCGCCTATGCCCTGTGCAGCACGCAGCCCATTGGCAACCGAGTGTGTCCGTGTCTCACCAGCGTCTGCCAACAGGATCGGTATGGAACCCGTGCACGCCACAACCCGTTCGCGCATCTCTGGCGCACAAACGACGACAATCGCACCAAACCGGGGTTCGCGGCTGAAGGCTTCCAAGCTCCAGCGCAGAATTGGCTTCCCGCCCAAGGATTGAAACTGCTTGGGTAGATTGTCATTCCATGACCGACCAGCCGACGGAGAAGTCTGTTTCGCGCGTGTTCCCGTGCCGCCAGCAACAAGAATCGCGACCGCCAAGGTTGGGGAGGATTGGATAGAGGCCATGGCGGAACCTTAGCCAGTTTAAAGCTGACACTCCAGCTTCTTTGCCCGCGATGTCGTGAACTTGGCGATCATCTCGGATTTGACCACGGCGCGGATATGCTGGGTCGCCATGCCCAGAAAGATCAAAAAACAGGCGAATTATGCTCAATTAAGTTGCGCTTCACATAATGTGAGCTGCTGTTTTGACGTAGTCTGCCATTTATGTAAGCATCGTGGTCTAACCAACTGGAAATGCCCGTTTTGGATCGCTTGAAAAACTCCTCTCTATCGGTTGATTATGTCCCCGGTCTCCCCTCCGACCGAGAGGGGCAGATTGCGGCGGCTTTTCTAGAAGCTTTGCCCTTGCCAGCCCTAGGCGTTGAAGGGGGCGGACAGATCATCTTGGCCAATGGAGCAGCGCAGGACATTTTTATAAAGTCTGTACGCAGCATCAAAGCGAACGGCATCTTGGGCCTATTCAGTGAAGATAGCCCTATTCATGATTTGATCGAGCGAGCTTGCACCACAGGATCTCCCGTTAGCGGTCGCGATATGACGTTGCGGGGCCCGAGCTTTGGCGATTTTTCCTGCGACATTACGGCGTCGCCCAGCGAAGACGGCGGATTCATCGCTTTGGTGGTTCGCCCCAAGGGACGCGGCCGTGATCTTTCTGAGCGCATGCAGGATATGGCAGGTGCCCGCTCTATGGCAGCCTTGGGTAGAACCTTGGCTCATGAGGTCAAAAATCCGTTGGCAGGTATACGCGGTGCAGCCCAGCTTCTCGTGCGTGACGCAAACCCTGCCGAGCTTGAGTTGGTCAACCTGATAGTGGAAGAGACCGACCGCGTGCGGCGCTTGATTGATCGGATGGAGAGCTTTGGTGCCGATCCCCCGATTGAGTTTGCACCAGTCAATGTTCACGCCTCGCTCGAGCGTGTCGCCACTTTGGCAGAGAATGGTTTTGCCCGCGATATCAGCGTCAAGCGTCGCTTTGATCCGTCTTTGCCCGATGCACTTGGCGATGAAGACCAGCTGATCCAAGTGTTCTTGAACCTTGCCAAAAATGCTGCGGAAGCAGCCCAAAGTCGGCCAGAGGGCGCGGAGATCATTTTGGCGACGGCCTATCGCCATGGTGTGCGAATGCGCACCCCATCCGGGGAAGCCCGCGACTTGCCTTTGGAAATCGCCTTTTTTGACAATGGCCGTGGCGTTGCCGAGGATTTGAAAGACTGTTTGTTTGAGCCCTTCGTCTCTACCAAGCCAGCCAGTGGCGGTTTGGGTCTGCCTCTGGTGCAAAAGATCGTGAATGCCCATGGCGGAGTCGTCGATTTTGAGTCTGAGCCTGGACGGACAGTCTTCCGTGTTCGTTTGCCACTCTCCCACCAACGAACTGGTCCACAAACCAATCGAAAGAAATAGGACTTAAATATGAGTGTTGCCGGGCGTAATGTTTTGATTGCTGACGATGATGCGTCCATCCGCCTGGTGCTGTCGCAAGCTTTGGCGCGCGAAGGCTATCAGGTCCGCGCGACAGGAAATGCCGCAACCTTGTGGAAGTGGATTAAGGAAGGTGATGGCGATTTGGTCCTTACCGATGTAATGATGCCCGATGGCAATTTGTTCGATTATTTGCCCCGCATGCGGATGGAGCGTCCCAAGCTACCCATTATCGTCATGAGTGCGCAGAACACGCTTTTGACCGCTGTGTCTGCTGCCGAACATGGAGCCTATGAATATCTACCCAAGCCGTTTGACCTCGATGTGATGGTTGGATTGGTCCGTCGGGCATTGGAGGGCAAGAAGGATTTCAACGCCTCTAACCAGCAACGCAAAGCTGAAAAGGAAGAACGTCTGCCGCTGATTGGTCGGTCTTTGCCGATGCAAGAAGTTTATCGGACGCTGTCGCGCGCGGCAGGCTTTGATCTGACTGTTTTGATCGAAGGGGAGTCTGGTGTTGGCAAAAAGCTTGTTGCCCGCGTGCTGCATGAATATGGTCGGCGAAAGTCAGGGCCCTTCGTGACCTTAAGCTTGGCGGCCCTAGACCCGCGCAGCCTCGACCAAGCAATCGAAGGTCATAATGGCGTTGGCTTGTTTGCCCAGGCCGCTGGTGGGACCCTTTTCTTAGATGGTCTTGCCGATACGCCTATGCCAACTCAAGCGCGACTTGCGCGCATTTTGGCCGACACCAGTGGCCCAAAATCTGCCATGGGGGACGTACGGCTGGTGGCGGCAAGTGACCGAGACCTCAAAGGCCTCGTCATGAATGGCAGCTTCCGGGAAGACCTCTATTACCGCCTGAACGTGGTAACCATTACCGTGCCGCCCTTGCGTGAACGCATGAGCGATGTCCCAGACTTGGCGCGGGCATTCTTGGCGCGCGCAACAAAGGACGGGTTAGGGGAAAAGGCGCTCGATAAATCGGGTGCGGAAGAACTCGAAACCTGGTCATGGCCCGGCAATGTGCGCGAGCTTGAAAATGTCATGCGGCGTATCGCTGCCCTAAGTCCAGACCCTGTGATCGGTGCCGATACCATCCGGCGTGAGCTGTTTAGAGAGCGGAGCCAGCCGATTGTGACCGGTCATGTGGGTCAAGATGATGACCTAGAAACCGTTGCGCGAACGGCGATTTCTAAATTGATCGCACAAGCCTCTGCGACCGGTAAATCGATGACTGACTTGCACGAAAGTGTGATTGCCGCCGTCGAAAGACCTTTGTTTGAACTAACGCTGCGTGAAACACGCGGCAACCAGATCAAAGCAGCGGATATATTGGGTCTAAACCGCAACACATTGCGCAAGCGCTTAGCCTTATTGGACATTGATGTGGGCCGTGGCAAAGCCTAGCACAGGTTAGACTGTTGCGTTTTGGACACAATTGTGCTTTTCAGGGCACATGAGTTCACAGCCGTCGGTCTCGCATTCCAGCCCAGTTAGCGCCCGCAGCCCGGCTTTCTCCGATGCTGCCCATATTTCCGTCACGGATATGGGTGCCTATGTTGCAGCAATCATTCTGACCTTTATCGGACTACTGTTCGCGGTTTCAGGCGGCGATATTGTTGGCCCTGCAAGCTCCTGGATTTTAGCGCTTTTGGTAATCAGCGGTCTCTTGATCGCATATTTGTCGCTTAGGGTTGGCAGCCGTGTGTTAGCGCTGCGCAATGCAGGAAAAAAGGCACAAACCGGCGCACGCTTGCATTTACGCTTTGTGATGTTATTTGCCGCCAATGGCGTGATCCCTGTGATCCTGATTGCCTTGTTTTCAGCGTTGACCATCGGACAAGGCGTTCAGGCTTGGTTTTCGGAGCAAGTGCGTGAGGCCGTTCAAGCCACCCGGATATTGGGCAACCAATCCGTCGATAAAACCGCAGAAACGACGAAAATCGATATCTCTGCGATGGCCGTCGATCTGAATGCTTCAGCCATCCAGCTCAAAGCCGACCCGCAGGCTTACCGCGACTATCTGGCGCTACAGGCCGACCGTCGTGGGTTTGTGGCTGCTTATGTCTTGAACGCCCAGGGCACCAAGCTGGCGCAAGCGCAGCGCCCGCAAGGGGTGCCCGAGTTTATCATGCCTGATGCTGGCGACTTTGCCACCGCGCAAGCAGGCGATGTCTCAATCAATATCGACCCATCGGCTGTGGTGCGTGCGCTTTACCGCCTCGACGCCTTTTCAAACTCCTATTTGGCGGTAGTCAGGCTGCCAGAGCCCGGGCAACTTGCCTTGTTTGAGAAAGCCAAAGCAGCGGTTTACGCCTATCAAGTCATTGAAGAGCGCCAAGGCCTGCTGCGCCTTTTATTCGCGCTAGCGTATCTTGAAATCGTTCTTTTGGTGCTGATCGGGTCTATCTGGTTAGGACTGGTGTCTGCTGGTCGAATCAGCGCGCCGATTGGCCTTTTAGCGGACGCAGCAGAACGTGTGCGTGGCGGGGACATGAGTGCGCGCGTAGCCCAAGTTGGGGGTGGGGATGAAATCTCCGCTTTGGCAACCACGTTCAATAAAATGACAGGCGAGCTTCAGTTCCAGCGTCGCGCTTTGGAAGAGGCTGCGGAATATGCTGAAACCCGATCTGTCTTTATCGGGGCGGTTTTGGAAGGCGTTTCGGCTGGTGTTGTCAGTTTGGACAGCACCAATTGTGTCCGCGCCGCCAATGGATCGGCAGGTAGACTTCTTCAGACACATGATGATCGCTTGGAGGGCCGTGACTTCTCGGTGATTGCGCCTGAATTTATGGCCATCGTCGGAAGTGCTCGCCCGCTTCATCCAGCGCAAGGCCAAGCCGAACGACTGGTGGGGGCAGAAACGCTTTTGTTTGACGTCCGCGCAGCCTTTGCGGGCGATGATTTGGTGGTGACGTTCGACGATGTGTCCGGCCTTTTGGCGGCTCAACGCCAAGCAGCTTGGAAAGATGTGGCGCGCCGGATTGCGCATGAGATCAAGAACCCATTGACCCCGATCCAATTGTCGGCCGAGCGCCTAAAACGCAAATATGCCGACGTGATCACCAAGGATCGCGATGTGTTCGTCCGCATGACTGACACAATCGTGCGGCAAGTGACCGACATTGGACGCATGGTCGATGAATTCTCCAGCTATGCGCGCATGCCATCACCTAAATTTGCGGTCGATGATTTGAGCGAAGCCTTGCGCCAAGCTGTCTTTGCCCAACGGATCGCCAGCCCTGACATCGAGGTTACCAGCAACCTGCCACCCGAGCCTGTCCTTGTTTCGATGGACACCCGGCTATTGATTCAAGCGTTCGCCAATATCCTAAAGAATGCGGGTGAGGGGATTGCAACCCGTCGGGCGCGCGATGAAACCGATATCACAGGTCAAATTGAAGTGAGCCTTCACCTTAATGAAAAGATTGCTTGGATCGAAGTCGTCGATAATGGCATTGGCTTCCCGGTCCATGATCGTCGGCGACTACTAGAGCCCTACATGACCACGCGCGCCAAAGGGACGGGCCTAGGCCTCGCCATCGTCGCACGTGTGATGGAAGAACATGGCGGCAAACTCGAACTTGCCGACCGAACTGACGGCCAGAATGGCGCTCGGGTTTTGATGAACCTGCCGGTGCACGTGGCAGACAACGCCTCAAACATTCCAGACCTAAACATATCCCAACAAGAGCACTTAAGCTCGGAGTCTACCTATGGCAGCTGAAATTCTCATCGTTGATGATGAAGCCGATATTCGCGATTTGGTTGGCGGTATCTTAGAAGACGAAGGCTATATCGTTCGATATGCCGCTGATTCAGATGGTGCATTAGATGCCTTTCGTACCCGGCGCCCTGATCTGGTCGTTTTGGACGTTTGGTTGCAAGGCAGCCGTCTCGACGGGCTAGAGATCCTGTCAGTCGTGCAAGGCATAGACCCAACCATCCCAATCGTTCTGATCTCTGGCCATGGCACGATCGAAACTGCTGTCAGCGCGCTCAAACGCGGGGCGTTTGACTTTATCGAGAAACCATTCAAGTCCGACCGATTGATCTTGATCATCAGCCGCGCGCTCGAAAGCGCACGTTTGCGGCGCGAGAACATGGCGCTACGCGCCCGCGCTGTGGCGGGTGATGAATTAATCGGCGAAAGCACAGTCATGCTTCAATTGCGCTCAGCCATCGAGAAAATTGCACCGATGAACAGCCGCGTGTTGATTACGGGCCCATCTGGCTCTGGCAAGGAAGTAATCGCGCGGACCTTACACGCAGGCTCTCAGCGCGCTGACGGGCCGTTCGTCGTCATTTCGGCAGCAGCGATTTCGCCAGAGCGTATGGAATCAGAACTCTTCGGCGAAGAAACCAGCGAGGGTCGCCCCACTAAGATTGGGGTGTTTGAGCACGCCCATAACGGTACCCTATTGCTCGACGAAATCGCCGAAATGCCGATGGAAACGCAGTCTAAGATCCTGCGCGTCTTGGTAGAGCAACGCTTCCGGCGCTTAGGCGGCAGCAGCGATGTGTCGGTCAATGTGCGGGTAATTTCCTCGACTGCGCGTGATTTACGCGAAGCCATAAGCTTGGGCCGTTTCCGCGAAGACCTCTTCCATCGCCTCAATGTCGTGCCGATCCGCTCGCCTG
Source organism: Pseudomonadota bacterium (assembly GCA_041160865.1). Lineage (GTDB taxonomy): Bacteria > Pseudomonadota > Alphaproteobacteria > Caulobacterales > Aquidulcibacteraceae > Aquidulcibacter. The sequence goes on from JBEAVQ010000022.1 coordinate 22,502, forward strand.
CCTTGGCGGAACGACGCGATGACGTGCCCCGCTTAGTAGATCACTTCTCTAAGCGAGTCGCCGAAGCCAATGGTGTAGCCCAACGCCATTTCGGACCCGAAGCATTGGCGGCCATGCAGGCAGCGAGCTGGCCAGGCAATGTGCGCGAATTGCGTAACTTGGTGGAACGCATGTTGATCCTTGCCTCTGGCGATTCCAGTGAGCCGATCGATGCGGCTGCTCTGGCGCTAGACGGCGTTGGCGTTGGCGAGTTGGCCGACCGAACGGGCCTGCATCAATTGGTATCTTTGCCGCTGCGCGAAGCACGCGAATTGTTTGAGCGGGAGTATCTGGCAGCTCAGATCACGCGCTTTGGTGGAAACATCTCGCGAACCGCGTCATTCATTGGGATGGAGCGGTCGGCTTTGCACCGCAAACTGAAAAGCCTCGGTGTTGAGGGCACCCGCGGCTTCGATTTGGAGGGTTAAAAGTGCCAAGAATTGCCTATGTCGATGGCCAATTTGTGCGCCATAGTGAAGCCTCGATCCATGTCGAAGATCGCGGTCTGCAATTTGGCGATGCCGTTTATGAAGTCTGGGCGGTTCGCGGCGGCATCTTGTTTGATTCAGAAGGCCATCTCGCAAGGCTGGCACGTTCGCTCGCGGCCCTACAGATCAAAACACCTATAGGCAATGCCAGTCTGATGGTGATCGTAAGGGAACTGATGACGCGTAATAAGCTGAAGGACGGCTTGGTGTATTTGCAAATTTCCCGTGGCGTGGCACGTCGGGATCATCCATTTCCTGCCCATTCGCGTCCGAGCATTATCTTAACGGCACGCGCCATGAACATGGTCCAAGCCGATGCGCGCGCTGCCAAAGGAATCCAAGTTCAAACCTGCCCAGACAATCGCTGGGGCAGGGTGGATATCAAAACCGTCAATCTCTTGCCTAATGTTCTGGCTAAACAAGCCGCCCTGGAGGCGGGCTTTGCCGATGCTTGGTTTGTCGATTCTGAAGGGATGGTTACTGAAGGTACTGCGCAGAACGCTTGGATTGTTGATTCTAAGGGTCAGTTACGAACGCGTCCTGCAACCCATGCCATTTTGCGTGGGATTACGCGCGACGCGATAATCAAGACTGCGCAAGAACTAGGCTTTACCTTTGAAGAAAAAGCCTTTTCCCGCTACGAGGCATTATCTGCGCAAGAAGCCTTCATTACTTCGGCTACCAGCTTTGTGACCCCGGTAATTGGGCTGGATGGCTACAAAATCGGCGACGGCACACCCGGTTCAATTGCAAGGAAACTGCGGGAAACCTATCTTTCTCAGCAAACATCAGTAAAAAAAGCTTTAGACAGCACCCTTCTGGATTGAAATTTCAGAGAATGACTGCCTAATGAGGGATCAGGTGACGAAGTGCGTCACCCAAGAAAAGACAGGGCTAACAATGTCTGCCGACAAAAAACAGAATCTTCAAGACACATTTTTAAACGCGGTCCGGAAGTCCCGCACCCCACTCACCATCTTTTTGGTGAATGGCGTGAAACTTCAAGGTGTCGTAACTTGGTTTGATAATTTTTGTGTGTTGTTGCGCCGCGACGGTCAGGTCCAATTGGTTTATAAGCATGCTATCTCGACTATCATGCCCGGCGCTCCGGTCCAGATGTTTGAGGGCGATCCTGCGGACCTGGACTAAGTCGTTCTTGTCATTGAACGTCTTCAGGCTCATGCTGTTGCGGCTACAGAGGGTCTGTATGCGCTTACGAGAGCAAGGATAATTGCATTTGATCGATCGTCAGGCACCCGTACAGCGGGCCTTGGTCATCCACCCCCTACGAAGCGACGCTTCTGCCAGTCGTGACCCTGAATTGCGACTGATTGAGGCGTGTGGCCTTGCTGAAGCGCTTGACCTCGAAGTCGCTGACGCGAGACTTGAACCCTTGCGGCAAGTCCGTCCTGGCGCCTATTTTGGGACGGGCAAGATCGAAGAACTCAAGGCACATTGTGAAGAGCTTAGAGTTGATGTCCTGATCCTCGATGATCAGATGTCGCCCGTGCAGCAACGCAATCTGGAAAAAGAGCTACAGGTCAAAGTCGTCGACCGGACAGGTCTAATCCTCGAGATTTTTGCCCGCCGTGCAAGAACCCGGGAAGGGCGGCTGCAGGTCGAATTGGCGCGCCTCAGTTATGAGAAGTCGCGCTTGGTCAAAACTTGGACCCACTTGGAGCGCCAGCGCGGCGGCACGGGAAAAACCGGCGGCCCCGGTGAACGGCAAATCGAACTTGACCGCCGCATGATCGCGGACAAAATCCTCAAGTTGAAAAAAGAATTGGAAGAGGTTAAGCGCACCCGTTCCCTGCAGAGGGCCAGCCGGAAACGCGTACCTTATCCAGTCATTGCCTTGGTCGGCTATACCAATGCTGGAAAGTCGACCTTGTTCAATAGAGCGGCCTCAGCGGACGTGTTGGCGAAAGACATGCCCTTTGCGACTTTGGACACGACTTTGCGGGCTGTCCGGACCCCAACGGGTCGCGATGTGATCTTATCGGATACCGTGGGCTTCATCACAGACCTGCCGACAGAATTGGTCGCCGCCTTCCGGGCAACCTTGGAAGAGGTTGCTCAAGCCGACCTTCTGGTCCATGTCCGCGATATTGCGCACGCTGAAAGCGATAATCAGCGTCGCGACGTGGAGCTGGTGTTAGATCGCGTGTTGTCAGAGCATGAAAGCCGTCCGCCGTTGATCGAAGCGTGGAACAAAATTGACGCTCTTGATGAGGATGGGGCCGCTTTTGTTCGGGCCAGAGCTGCTGCATCTGGCCTTGATGGCACGGCACAGGGCCTATGTGTGTCGGCTTTGACCGGGGAGGGGTTAAAGGACCTCTTTGCCTTGATTGATTCCGAATTGGCACTCGATGCCCGGCCATTGGATCTAGTGATTGGCCCCGACCAAGGGGCGGCCCGGGCTTGGTTGTTCCGCAAAGGTGCCGTTCGGCATGAAGAGACCGACGAGCAGGGCTTTACCCATTTGAAGGTCCGCCTCACCGCAGATGATGCCGCGCGATTTGTCGCGCAATGGCCGCAAATCCTGTCAGAGGTTCCGTTCGTGGCGCTTGGCGAGGTTCCAGAGCCCGTCCATTTCCTCGAGGCTTGAGGTTTCTGGGCTCTTTCCGTTGCGTTGAAGGGCCTCTTCAATCCAACGGAAACGGCGCTCAAACTTAGCATTGGCAGAGCGCAGCGCGACTTCGGGGTCAACCTTGGCCTTGCGGGCTAGGTTTGCCAGCACAAACAAGACGTCACCGATTTCTTCTTCGATATGGGCCTGATCGCCTTCGGCAATTGCTTCTTGAGTTTCACCAATTTCTTCGGTGAGCTTTTCGAAAACTTCACTCAAGCTTGGCCAATCAAAGCCGACGCGAGCCGCGCGTTTGGTGAGTTTTTCTGCGCGCATCAAGGCAGGTAACGCCAAGGGAATGTCGGCTAAGAGACTAGGATCGTTAGCTAGTTTAGCGACGCGCTCTTTTGCTTTCATAACCTCCCAATTCTGGGTTTGTTGCTCGGCGGTCTCGATTGCATGTGTGCCAAAGACATGGGGATGACGGGCTTCCATCTTGTCTGATAGGCCTTGGACGACTTCATTAAAATCAAAGGCACCCTGTTCTTCAGCCATGCGGGCCTGGAAGACCACTTGAAACAAGAGATCACCTAATTCTTCTTTCAACGAGACCAGATTGCCCTTCGCAATCGCGTCAGCCACTTCATAGGCTTCTTCAATCGTGTAAGGCGCAATGGTTTCAAAGCTCTGCTCAAGGTCCCACGGGCAACCCGTCTCTGGGGTGCGCAGGGCAGCCATAATGTCGAGCAGGCGATCAATGGGGGCTGGTGTCGTCATGACGCCTCTATGATGCGATTCTATGCCTGCTTAGATGCTTGTTCGGCTAGGTCACGCTTAGCGGCAATGGCGGCCTGAAGTTCAGCCGTGCGCTTGGCGTCGATGGGATATTTGACCAACAACAAAGCGCCCAGAATATTGACCAAAACCGGCAGCCCGATGAAAAGCAATGTCAGGCCCGTCAGCGCCTCTGGCGTGTTGCCAGCGCCAAGCTTTGAGTTGAAGCCAAACAGACCCAACCCGACATAAGTGACACCAACGGCGAGCGCATAGCCTGCCTTACCCGTCAGTGTCACAAAGGCATAAAGAAGCCCGGTCCGGTCTTGCCCGGTCTGTAAAAGGTCCTCATCGCCAATATCGGCCATCATTGCGCGCAACAGATAAGCACCAGACGTATAGACGATCCCAGCCGCTGACATGCCAATCGCTGCGGCGACAAAATTATTCTCGGGCAGGTACATGATCAGAGGCTGACTAAGGGCTGCATAGACACAGGCACAGATGAGCGACACATGCTTGCCCCAACGGCGCGCAATCATTGTCCAGATCGGTGCCCCAATCAGGCCTGCGATGAAGTAAATCAACAAGAGGGCCGCCGCCAAACCGCCATACCCTTTGACTGCATCAAAATAGAAAAGGAACAGCCCGCCGGTTACCCCAGAGCCAAACATCAAGAGAAGATCGCATAGCAATAGTCTTCGGCAGGAATCTGATTTGAGTAGAGAAATAACGTCCTTTAGATTGGTTCTCTTGGCCGAAGCCTTGGGTAATTCCTCTTTGGCAAAGCCGGCTGCAAGCAAAGCGGAGAGGGGCATGAGAATGACGATAAACCAGCCCATGCCTTGTACGCCACTGGCAGCCGAGCCACCTTGTGAATGGATCAAGACGGGGATCAACAACACCAAGAGCATGCCTAGTACATTGCCGGCCTGCCAGAATACAAAGACGCGCGAACGCTCATGATAATTGTCGCTCAAAGTCGCGCCGAGCGACATTTGCGACAACGACCCCATTGAAAAGCCGACATAAGTGAAGAACAACCAGAAGGCCAAATAGGCCGCGTCGGCTCCGGGCTTTGCCATGAATAGGAAGTAGGAGCCAACCATGATCACAGGAATAGACATCACAAGCCAAGGCGAGAACCTGCCGATCCGCGTGCGCGTCTGGTCCATGGCAAGGCCAATGCCAATATCAACGCCAATGTCGAGGATGCGGGCCAGCATAAACAGAATACCGACGACGCCAATCTCCAAGCCGATATAGCCAGCATAATGGGGTGGCAATTGAACGACTAAGGGTAGACCAAGAGCTGCAAGTGGCAGACTGGGCGCAGAGAAAGCTAGAATGCGAGACAAAGCGACTTTTGAGCCCGTTTGACCGGACTTTACGGGATCGTTCGTCATGCTTCCTCCACTGGCCCTTGTTAGTTCAGGCTCAACGATTAGACCTTGTCACCCTTTATCCCAAACGCCAAGCGTTTTTGCCAAGCGACTGGAACTAAAGCACTTACCTTTTGGTTACAGCGAGCGCATTTGTGATCGCTTGACCAAGCTCGCTTGATTGGGGTGTTACGGCCGAAGCAAATGCCGCGACGGGGCGGCCATCCTTGCCAATCAAAATCTTATGGAAGTTCCACCTAGGCTCAGCCGTTGGTCCTAACACACTCAAAGCATTGCGATAAAATGGATGGGCGCTGGGACCACGTACGACATATTTGGCTGCCATGGGGAAGGTGACACCATAATTGAGTTCGCAAAATTTCTTGATTTCAGTCGCACTGCCGGGTTCTTGGCCACCAAAGTCATTCGAGGGCACACCCACAATGACCAGGCCTTCACGTTGGCGTGATTTCCACAGCGTCTCTAAGCCTGCATATTGACCGGTATAGCCGCATTGCGACGCAGTATTGACCACAAGCACTACCTTGCCGCGGTAATCGGCGAGATTGACTTGGCCACCCATAAGGCCCTCAAACAAATCAGGTGAAGACATGGCAACGGCTTTCTTTGGCTGAGGTGCAGCTTTTGGCGTTTGGGGTGCTGATTGACTGGCTGCCGCAACGGCTATCACGAGCGCTGCACCAATCACGCTTGATAAGGCCAAGACTAAGATCTTCATACTCCACCTCCTGATGCCCGCTTAACACACTGTTATTACTACTTTTATAGGAAGGAGCTGACGATTTGAAACAAGGTCAGCAAGAACAAGCTCAACGTCGCCAACATCTGAACCACGAAACCTAGCGAACGGGTCTTTGGATCTGCGACATAGGCCACCATGTAGATGATCCGCCCGATGATCCAGACAAGGCCTAGGCCTGCTGCAACCACGTCTGAATGCCAAATAGCCCCGAGCCACAAGGCGGGTAAGAACATAGCCAGCCACTCCAGCGTGTTCATTTGGACCCGAAAATGGCGCTCAAAAATCGGATCACCAGATGTAGCAGGGGCCGGAACCTTGTAAGTGCCGCGGGCTTTTGCAACCCGCAATGCCATAATGAAGAAGAGGATGATCGCACCAAGCGTAACCAAGCTGGTGAGGGGGAAGCCGGTCATGAAATATCCAATTCTGATGTGTGGAGGTGCTATCTATGCCCTAGGCCGATGGTGGGCTCGGGTCTAGTGCGGGAATCGGATCGATTGCCACTTCAGGACCCACATCCTGTTTCTAGGCCAGATAGAAAATTCGTATTTTATGCCATTTAGAGATGTCGGTGGCACGGCTGGTGGAGTTGTAGCTTCTAGGCGAAGCGCGAGTTCCTGTTTCTAAGTTTCCCTCTTGCGCCAAACATCATCAAGAAGCGTTCTCGACCGTCAAGAGTCGAGAGAACGCTTCGTTGGGCGCGAAGAATCCCAGGCACTTGCGGGGCGTGGCGTTCATTTTGTCAGCGATTGTGACGGTCGCAAGATCAGTCTCGCGCGGTAAAAATCTCCGCATCCGACCGTTGGTGTTTTCGTTGGTCCCTTTTTGCCAGGGAGCTTGGGGCTTGCAGAAGTATCCCTCAGCGCCAATCTCGCTCTTCAAATAGCTATAATTGGCAAACTCGCTGCCCCGATCAAACGTTATCGAGCGACGTGCGTGAGCAGGGTAGGGGCCAAGCTTAGATTTGATCCCTTTCATGACACCTTGGGAATGCCGACTTTGGTTTCTGACTATGACCAATAACCGAGTTGTGCGCTCAACTATTGTCGTCAAGTTGGCGTTTCCAAACTCCTTGCGGAACTAGACCAGATCACATTCCCAGTCACCAAAACGTTGACGCTCGTTGATCACATCGGGACGGTATGCGATTGTATTTGCTTGGGGAATATGAAGGCCACGCGGCTTGCGGTCATAGCGCCGCCTACGACGCCTACGCCCAGTTGGCAGATGGCGATACAGGTCCAATGCACGGCCAGCCTTATCATAAACATAGCGGTAAATAGTCTCATGACTGATTTTGGCTACGACTGCATCCGTGGTCTGCGATACTACCCGCAAATGCCCAGCAATCTGCTCCGGCGACCATGCTTCTTTCAGCTTCTCGATAACCAAGCTTGCTAATTGGGGATTGGCAACCATCTTGCGCAACTTGGTTCGCCGACCCTTGGCCATTTGATCGGCCGCTTCGCCGTAGTAACCGTCCAGCCATGGATCCATGTCGTCAAACCAGTTTCGCTTGATCTCGCGGTAGATCGTTGAGATGTGCTTTCCCAGTTTCTCAGCGATTGCCCGAATTGATGCCTTTTTGTCCAGCATCCGGAAAATCAACTGACGCTCACGCAAAGTCAGATGTCGATAAGTCCGTCCCATTGCAAATTCCTCCAAAGGCAAAAGAGGGGCTTACCAGAAACCCCTCAAATCATTGGAAATTCGCACTTCAAGATTGAATCCACCCTGTAACAGCTCATGTCAAAGCAAAGTTGAAACGTCATTCTTTGCGCAAAGTAGACGTGTCACTATTTTCCGCAAAACGAGCAGGGGCAGGAGCGCGTAGACCCCAAATATCGCAGCGCTCGTGCCCCTGCGGCTCACTTAGGCGCGCTTTTTCATTTGAGCAAACTTGTCCGTCCTAGCCTTCATGATTCCTGTTTTCTGATGACTTCGCTGCGGTCCAATCCGATCAGGCTTCAAGGGTTCACGACGCGCTTGTTCGGCCTGAATGTAACTCAACGCCTCGCTCAGTCGCTTGTTGTCCACAATGGCGGCAGGATCGACCCGTTGCAGCTTATCAATAGCACGATAGGGAAGGGGGATGTTGCGCCAGTGAACTTCCAAACGACCATCAGGGAAATCCAAAACCTCAATGTCCTGGCCGGCTGCGTGTCTCGCTAATTCGCAGTCTTCAATCACAAGCTGCATACGGTTATAATGGACCACCAGATTGGCGGTCATACGCCGCTTGGATCGCCAACATAGCAGCAAGTCAAGACTATCAGAATCGCGCAAGCAGCGATGCAAGTCATTTGGATTGGCGGCTGGCTTGGCAAAGCGTGCATTCCAGATGGCAATGAACTGCGGCACAAACGCGTTGGCGGCAGTCATATCATTGATGCCCGCCAGCCTCATTTCTTTAACCAAGCGGTCCTGCAAAGTCTTATTGGCGCGTTCAACACGGCCTTTCGCTTGGCTGGAGTTCGCGCAAATAATCTCAATATTAAGGCTCTGCAAAGCCCGACCGAATTGCGTCAGACCATCACCAGCACGCTTGTCCGCACCGGTCACGCGAAAAATCGAATGCTTATCAGAGTAAAATGCAATCGGGCGGCCATGTTGTTCCAAGTAGCCCCGTAACGCGTCAAAATAAGCAAATGCGCTTTCGGAAACGGCAAACATCAACTGCATCAATCGTCCAGTAGCATCGTCAATGAACACCAACAATGAGCACTTTGGACCGCGGCCTTCAAACCAATCATGCTCAGAACCATCGATCTGGATCAGTTCTCCCAAATGCTGTCGGCGATAGCGCGGTTGATGCAAACGAGCTTTGCGTTGCGAGCGCGTTGCCCAAAGCCCAGCTTGGTTCATCCACGCCCTCAAAGTCTCACGGGAAAGAGCAATCTGGTGGCGCTCCGCAAGCTTCTCAGCCGCCAAAGTTGGTCCAAAATCTCGATAGTGCAACTCGATAAGCCGAAGCGCTTCAGTGCGGACCGCTTCGCAGATCCTATTGTTCGAGGGTTGTCCGCGCTTCTGACTGGCCAAGCCTGGTGCACCAAGTAACTCATACCGCGACTTAAGCCGGAAGACTTGACGCCGACTGATACCCATCAATCCAGCAGCATGATCAATGCCTATCTGGCCACGCGTCAATCGCGCTACAATCTCCAATCGACCAAGTTCGCGCTTGCTCATAACCACCAATCCCATGACACCCATCCACATCTATCTCAAAATGAGAGGGTGACACATCTACTTTGCTAAAGGGTGACATTATCGCTTTGCGCGTACAGCTCTACAGCTCAGATTCGCATAATATATGTTATGAGACAAAATTCTGAATTGGTCAGAAATTGAGTTAGGCCTGAGCTAGGCTTTGATTGTGACAGTACCGGGCTCATTCATTGATCTTAATTGCAGCTATGGGCCTCTGGTTTTGCTAAAAATTCCGCTCACAGTGTTGCGCCAAAATCGCCGTTAATATTCTGACGGATCCAAACCTTAACGTGTTAAGGTTTTGCCGAATATCGTTTGCTGACTTTACGCAGCCAATCGCCGCAATTCAGGCTGCAATTCCAATGATGATTCACGGGTTTGAAACACCCATTCGGGTAGAAGCGTGTGCCTGTCTTCGAACCTTATGCGTTGGACTGGGTGATTGAAGAACAGGACCGACTATGAGCATCCATCCCCTACCCGCCCTCGAGATCAAATCGTTAACGAAACGGTTTGGCACCAAGACCGCTGTGTCGGACTTTAACCTAATGCTGGCACCGGGTTCATTCTACGGGCTTTTGGGTGCCAATGGCGCTGGAAAGACCACGACAATGCGGATGATCGCTGGGCTGCTGCAGGCCGATGAAGGCAGTATCAGTGTGTTTGGTCATGATGTGTCGAAAGACCCAAAGGCAGTTAAATCCATCACCGCCTGGCTTCCTGATGAGCCTTTGCTCTATGACAAGCTGACCCCACTTGAATATCTGGAATTCATCGCTGGCCTCTGGTCTGTTGAAGGCAGTGTGGCGGAAAAGCGCGCCGAGGAATTACTGCGCTGGATGGACTTATGGGACGAACGCGACAAGCGGTGTGAGACCTTCTCACGCGGCATGAAGCAAAAGACCGCCTTAGCCGGCGCGCTGTTGCATGATCCCAAACTTCTTTTGCTCGACGAGCCATTTTCCGGTCTCGATGCCGCGGTCGCCCGCCAAGTCAAAGAATTGTTAGTCGAAAAGACCAAAGAAGGTGCGACCATTGTTCTTACAACCCATGTGATGGAAATCGCTGAGCGTTTGGCCGAGCGGGTTGGCATCTTCCACCGCGGCCGCTTATTGGCCGATGGATCCTTGTCAGACTTGCGCGCCCAAGCAGGGCAAACCGACGGCAGTTTGGAAGACATCTTCATTCAACTGGTGGATGACGCCTCGGTGGGAAGCCCAGCATGATGCTCGATCGCCTCTTTGTGCCCGGCAGCATCCTTTGGCTCGCCCGACATCAAATTCGTTTGTCCTGGCGGCTTGGTAGACTTGGCAAGAAAATGCCCAGTTGGGTAAAGCCGGTTTTTACGATCCTGTTTATGGCTTTCCTAAGCTTTAGTATGGGTTATGGGATCGCAAAGGCCTTTGAGGCCGCCGCTGGCGATTACAAACAGATTAGCTCACTTGCAGGGGCGGTTATCCTTACTTTGATGATCTCTGGCATCTCGATGAATTTGATGGGGTCGTTTATGACGATCACGGAGAAGGGGGATTTAGACCTTCTGCTCTCCTCCCCTATTCCACCGCATCGCTTTGTGGCTGCGCGTCTGATTTCGTCAGCTTGGCGCGGCTTTTGTATTTATGCAGGGTTTGCAACGATCTTTTTTGGCGCATCGATTGTGATGATATCACCGACGTTTGCCTCAATCTACGTCGTGGTTGCCGGTTTCGCGATCCTCGATGCCGCCCTCACTTATATGATCGCGCGGCAAGCCTTGTTGTGGTTCGGCCTAAGAAACGGCCGCCGCGCGACCATCACCCTAGGCGCTGTAGGCGTTATGCTTGGCCTTATTGGCTATCAAATGGTATCTAGCTCTGGCAACCTCGGTCAGTTAGCTGCCAAAGCAGACGATCCGAATGCCAGTCTCGTACTGCTCCATGATTGGATCGTCACGCTGACCACAAACCTAAGTTGGCTAGGCGGTACGATTTTGGGGGATTGGCTGGGTGCGCTGGTCTTCCTCGTCGCAGGGGCAGTTGTATCTTCTGCGGTCCTTCATTTTGCAGGCAAACGCTACGACCAAGATGTCGCATTTCTCAATGGCCAAAATGACCACGCCCCCCACAAGGCGCAGAAAGCGCATGCCCGACAATTCCGCCGGCCAGCCCTTGTTATGGTGTTCCACAAGGAATGGTTGAGCCTGACGCGTGACCCTTTGTTTGTCAGTCAGTTAATTGTACCTCTTTTCACCATGGTGCCCTTTTTGGGATTTGTATGGAATGCGATGACTAACCCTGAGGAACAAAACGAAATTGCACCCGTTATGGGAGCGATGTTCGCGGCTATCACCGTGTTCAACGTGACCATGTTGACATCCAGCCTTGCGTGGCTGACCGCCTCTGTTGAAGAAGCCCGCGACTTGTTACAGGCCAGCCCATTGGATCCTAAAATCATTCTGCAAGGTAAGGTTTTGGCGGCCAGTGGTCCAGCTATCATAGAGCTTTTCATCGTGGCTGCCTTCCTTGTTTGGGCTTGGCCAGTCGCCGCACTTACCATCTTGGTGATGGGGACGGCAACATGTGCAGGGGCTTGCGTGATTGAATTTTCGCGCCCACGGCCAACCAAGCGGCCCAAAATGACTCAACGGCCCGATCGTTCGTTAGTCACCGTCCTTTTTGGCCTCGGCCTTGGTATCCTTTGGGCTTGTGCTGCCGGCCTCGCTGCCGCTAATATCCTGTGGTGGTTATTGCCCGCAGCTTTGGCAATCACCATCTCTTACGTCGCATGGGCAACCCGTCCACGTAACCTTAGCTCTATCCCGGTGGTGCAGCCCTTGGTTGCCGTCTCTGTTGGCAGTCCTGGCGGCCCTTGGCAAAGAGTGGATCAGACTTAATCTCTATGGCAGATAAACAGCCTGTGACGACCCTTATGCAAGAAGACCCAGCCATCGCTTATCGGCGTATGAAGCGCGTGGCGACCGGGCTGTTTGTTGGGATGACGCTATTGTTCGTTGTCACCAAATATTATGAAGCTTCAAGCCCAATCTTGCCCTTTGTCCGCGCCTTCGCCGAGGCAGCTATGGTGGGTGCACTGGCAGACTGGTTTGCTGTGACTGCCCTCTTCCGGAGACCCTTGGGCTTACCCATTCCCCATACCGCAATTGTGCCACGGTCCAAGGATCGGATTGGCGCAGGGTTGGGGCGCTTTATCTCGCGCAACTTCCTGCAACCAGAACAAGTTCAGCGGCGCTTGAAGGATTTGGACCTTGCCGGGAACACGGCCGCTTGGCTGACCGAAGGCGACCGCGCGCGCCGTGTCGCGCAAGGCATTGCCGGGGCCGTCCCACGTATTTTGGGCCTGTTAAACGAAGGCAAGATTGCCACTTGGCTACAAACGACGCTGACAGAACGCTTGCGCAATGCCGATATCACTCACCTATTGGCTGAGGGCTTGGACATTTTGATCAAGGGCGGTCGACACAAGGCCATTGTTGATCTGATCATCTTTCATGCCGACCTTGCGATCCATTCCGAAGAAAACATGTTCCGCACACGGGTTTCCGATAAAATGGACTGGCTGCCCAAGCTATTCTCAGTCGATGCCGCCGCCTCAGACGCCTTGCTGACCGCGATTAAGGACACGCTGAAAGACGCCGCAAATGACCCCAATCACTCCATTCGCACCCGGATTGACGAAGCGCTGTCGCACTTGGCGCGCGACCTACGTCATGACCCAAATTTACGCGATCAGCTCCAGCGCTGGGTTCGTGAAGTTTCCGATCATCAAGTGGTCCGCGCCTATGTCACCAATGTCTGGAGCGACCTTAAAAAGACCCTCCGCGAACAATCACCCGAAGAAACCGACCGCCTCAGCAATGCCATTGCCGCTGGACTTGAAGATTTGGCCCGCGCCATTGAGCGCGACGACGAGCTACGCGAAAGCCTCAATCAGCGCTTGAAATCTTGGGCGGTTGAGCTTGCCGACGCCCAAGGCGCTGGCGTCGGCACCATGGTGGCCGAAACCATCCAAGGCTGGGATGCACGCACTGTCGTCGACCAAATTGAAGCGGCCGTGGGCCGTGACCTGCAATATATCCGCATCAGCGGCACCGTCATTGGCGGCCTAGCAGGCCTGACGATCCACACGATTTCGATTTGGCTGTTTCCGGTGAAGTAAACTTCAAACTACCACCTCAACAACCATCCCATCTACCGCCGGTACGATGTGTTCAGGCAGGCTCGCAGCCAAAGCCGCGTAATCTAAATCAATATGCATATTCGTGAGGATCGCTCGCTTGGGCTGGATTTTGGCAATCCACTCAAGGCTCAGTTCCAAGTGTGCATGGCTTGGGTGGGGCGTGTGGCGGAGTGCGTCGACGATGAATAGGTCAGCGCCCTTGCAGGCTTCCAAGCTTGCTTGCGGTAAGATTTTGCAATCATTACAGTAAGCGACGGGGCCGAAGCGAAAGCCGAGGCTGTCGATCTCGCCATGATTTTGCGCGAGAATTTGGAAGTCTAATGCACCGCCTGGGCCTAGGATCGTCAAGCTTTCCCCGGGCATGGGCATGTCGTGAGCATCCAACAAGGCGGGATAATGACTGCCGGGCGGGGTCTCAAAAATATAGCTAAAACGGCGGACCAGATTTTCCTGCGTGACAGCGTCCATAAATGTCGGGATGCGCTTGCGCTGATGATACACAATGGCGCGAAGGTCATCGATGCCATGGCTTTGGTCGGCATGGTCGTGGGTGTAGAGCAGCGCGTCGACATGGCTGACCTTGGCTGCCAGAAGTTGGGTGCGCAAATCAGGCGAGGTGTCGATCAAAACGACGGTCGAGGTCTCGTGGCTATAGGTCCCTTGATAGGCCTCGACCAGCAGGCTGCAGCGCGTGCGATAGTTGCGCGGATCGTCTGGATCGCAAGCCCCCCACTCCCCACCTACGCGTGGCACGCCACCCGAAGAACCGCAGCCAAGGATCGTTACCCGAGCATGGGTTGCTTTGGCTCGGGTCATAGTACGGCCTTATCGAACAAAGCGAAGAAATTCTGGTCTGCAAGGTCAGCAAACTCATTCGCCTCAATTTCATAGAAATCTGCCAGATATTTGCTGATGTGGGGCAAAAAGGCAGGCTCATTCCTGCGTCCCCGCATGGGGATGGGCGCAAGATAGGGGCAATCGGTTTCAATCAACACGCGGTCCAAAGGCACAAGGCGGGCAGCTTCGCGTACTTCAGTCGCATTCTTAAACGTCGCAATGCCGGAAAAGGACACATAGGCACCTAACTTTAAGCCACGCTTTAACAGGTCTAGCCCGCTGGTATAGCAATGGAGCAGGATCTTGAATGCACCCTTGCCCATTTCCTCTTCAAGGATCGTGGCCGTCAGTTCATCGGCTTGGCGGGTATGGACGATAAGGGGCATGCCCGTATGGCGTGCAGCCTCAATATGGGTGCGGAACACGACAATTTGGGCGGCTTCCGCACTATAGCCATAGTGGAAATCAAGGCCCGTTTCGCCAATGCCGACCGCCTTTGCATTCGCACTCGCGCTGACGAGTTGTTGAACCGTCAAATCTTGATGATCATCCGCATAATGGGGATGCACGCCGACACTGTGCCAGACGTTAGCACGGGGGGCAGAGATGGCCTCAATGGCAGACAGCGAGGACATCTTGTCGCAAATGGTCAGCATGGCATGGACGCCCGCCTCTGCGGCACGTTCTAGGACCGCGTCGAAATCTTCGGCAAAGGATTCGTGGTGCAAATTGACGTGACTATCGATCATGACGCTTCTCTAATGGATCGGTGCCAAGTCTGCACGGATGGCACGCAGCGCCTCTAAAGTCGCTAAACTGCGGTCAAAATTGAGGGCCTCGACCTTGGTTCGCACGCCGCGCACATGGCTCCACGCCTTTGCCGCACCATCAGTGCCCGCCCCTGCCGCAAGGCGCGCCAACAGCACGCTTTCACCTGGCTCAATCTCAGATATCTCAAGGCCAAGCCCGGCCCGACCGGCGCGCGCCAGCCAGTCTTCCATCATGTCAAACACCGCGTGAAAGCGGTCCGCATCGCTGCAGGCATCGGCCAAGGCCAAAGCTTCATCTAAAGGCGCGCGCGGCAGGCCGGACAAATGACGCGACAACGTGCCATAGAGTTTCGCAGCACCCAAAGCCGCTAAGGCTCGTGCGCGACCCGGCCGCCCTGCCCCTAGAGCCCGTGTGGTAGCATCAATATCGGGCAGTGCCTTTGCCATGGCCTCATCAGACAAGCAGGATAGGTCTAGCATGCGACAGCGCGACCGCAAGGTCGGCAATAATCGACCTGGTGCATGGGCAAGCAAAATCAAGGTCCCGCCCGGCGGTGGTTCTTCAAGTGTCTTCAAAAGCGCATTGGCAGCGTTTGAACTCATATCGTCGGCACAATCAACGATGCCAACCCTCGCGCCCCCTGCACCGTCCGCTGTCATCGTGAAAAATTGCGTGAGATCACGAATGGCGGCAACTGTGACATCGCGCTTGATCTCGCCCTTTTCTGGGTCAAGCCGTGTGGCCGTGCGCAAGTCTGCGTGAGAGCCTTGGGCGATCTTGCGGCTGACTATATCTTCTGTCGAACTCGCCAGTGGGCTCCACGGATCCGGGACTGCCCCTAACAGTCTGCGCGCAAATCGATAAGCCAACGTAGCCTTGCCAACGCCCTTAGGCCCAGTAATCAGCCAGGCATGATGTGAGCGACTACCCGATAAACTGTCTGCTAATTCGGCTTCTGCAGCCTCATGGCCAAAAAGCTCAAATACCTCACGAGGGTGGCGTGAGCCGGGCTCTTGATCGGGACCTTGTGTCTCCTCACTCATAACAGGTTCAAGCGCGCAACCAACAGGGTCCAAGCCGCTTCGGCCAACACATCTGGTGTTGAGGATGCATCTAACACGCAACAGCGCTCTGGGAATCTCTCAGCAAGTTCCAAATAGGCTGCGCGCAGTGCTGAGTGAAACGCAAAGGCCTTGCCCTCAAATCGATCTTCGGTCCCACGCCGCGCCGCGGCCCGCTTCAGACCAATGGCTGGATCAATATCGAGGACAAGCGTCAAATCAGGCTGAGTTTGTCCAACAATCAAGGCATCAAGGGCTTCAACGGCCTCGCGTCCTGCCCCGCCCGCTTGGCCTTGATAGGCGCGGGTGGAATCTGAAAATCGGTCACAGAGAACAATCGCACCGCGTTTCAGTGCCGGACGGATCAGGCGCTCTAAGTGGTCTTCGCGCGCTGCAAAAAATAGACACAACTCTGACAGAGCCGTCCAACGGTCGGCTGCCCCTGTCACCAACAGCGCACGGATTGCTTCAGCACCCGGTGTTCCCCCAGGCTCTCGCGTTAGGACGACCTCGTGGCCGGAAGTTTCCAGCCGCACTTTAAGCGCGGCTAGCAGGGTAGTCTTCCCTGCCCCCTCGCCGCCTTCCAAAGTTATGAAATGGCCGCCTGTCATGCTTCAAGACCCATCTGCTCTCATGGTGCAGACAGAAGTGACCCGCTCGCGCGCTCTAAGCAAGGGCCTTGATGCAGTCTTTGTCGGTCTTTAGTTGCGTGACGCCATGATATGGGCACCATCGACGCCCAGTCCTGTGACTGATCCTGCCAATGCACTGGCTTCTGCTTGATTTTCAAGCGGCCCAATCAAGATCCGATAAAGGCTTGCACCTGAGGCCATTTGGGTTTCCACGATTTGCGCTGGGCCCACGTTCGATACGCGGCTCAACGTACGCTCAGCATTTGCCCGGCGGGAGAAGGCCCCAGCCTGTACGTATAGGCCTGAAACCACATCATCGGAATTTACCCGGCTGGGCTTCACCGTCGCTGTCGGCTTTTGCACAGTTACGGGAGTATGATTAGCGGTCTGGACGGGCTGTAGCGCGGGCTTCGTCCATTTCTTCTCTTCACTTGGCGCTGTTAGATTAGCAGTCGTCACCAACGGTTCTGGGTCGGCGGGGCCAATATAGCGCACCCGTACTTGTGTGGAGCCCTGATCGCGAAAGCCCAAAAGCGTTGCCCCACGGGCTGAAAGGTCAATCAAACGATCAGATACAAACGGACCCCGATCATTGACCCGCACCACCATGGATCGGCCATTGGTCAAATTGGTCACTTCGACAAGGCTTGGGATTGGCAAAGTTGGATGGGCTGCACTGACGATATTCATGTCGAAAAATTCGCCATTGGCCGTCAGCTTGCCATGGAAATCGCGCCCATACCAAGATGCAGTCCCCGTTTCATTATAGTCGGGCTCATGGGTTGGAATGTACCACGTGCCATTGACCTGATAGGGCGCGCCAATCTTTTGGAAGGCTGGAACATCTGACGACCGCACAGCTGGCGCAGGCTCTGGCTCAGAGGCGCGAATTGAAATTGGTGTTGCGTGCATCGGGCGGTCCGCCGGTGCTGCCTCTTTGGTTGCCCGGGTCGTTACAGGCAGCAGTGAAGCCATCTGGACCCGCTCTATCGGTGCGCCGTGGTTGGAGGCCACAGGACTAGGCTTAGTTGTCACGGGCTTGGGTTTTTGAGCGGAAAGGGCGACATTCCGCACGGGCTTAGCGTTAGAATCGACTTCGGTAGACGCAGCTTCGCTATTGATGGTGTTGGTCAATGGGCGGGCATTGGGAGCGGCAACTGCAGGATGAGCTGCAAATCCGGCTGCTAAAAAGAGCGCGCTGGTCCAAAGTGGCCCTGCTACACCCAAATCAAATATTCCATTTTTAAAACAATACGTAACGACTCTTGATTTATTCGCCAAATTCCGGACCATTTTGTGTCCCACCATATTGGTTTACAGTAGTTTCTGCAGACATTCTTCGCGCGCCGGTTGATCCGACTGCGGGTTGCACTCTACAAGAGAGGTTTGAAATCAACGCTTGGAAATTTGGTCGAATTTTATCGATCCTGAATTTTCTTTCAGGCGTGATTGCAAAACGCGGACAGGTGGCCGAGTGGTTTAAGGCAGCGGTCTTGAAAACCGCCGTAGGTGGAAGCCTACCGTGGGTTCGAATCCCACCCTGTCCGCCAACGCACCGAGTTGCGAAACAAACTGTCTCTAGCGTCCTCGATCAGTAGGGGTGACCATCAGAAACCATTGAATTTACGTCATTTTCTATGGAGCAGCTCTTCACTGCTATTTACCCATTGACCACCCATAAGTTGGCAAAATCGACCGCCTACCAAGAGCTTCGGAAATCCCCAGCGAAACCCGGAAGCCGAAAACCTTGGAATTCTGGCATTTTCTTCGACTAAACCTTCTAAGCAGAGGTTTGGTCGGCACGCTGATCTGGCCGCACGCCGCGGACTACGCCAATGGCGTAGATCATATCGAAAATGGCGGGCGAGAATGAAGCACCGGAGAAAACCCAAAAATGAGATGAAGGTTACAGTCACCTTTTCGAAAGCGAACAAACAAACCACCCGCCGGCACCACGGGGAAATTCCATCGGCCGGTGTTGCAGCGATCAGGAAAAAGGCCGGGTTATCGCAGAGCGCCTTTGCCGACAGCATCGGTGTCTCACTGGGCACGGTTAGGAACTGGGAGCAAGGCCGTCGACAGCCATCTGGGCCTGCCAAGGTGCTGCTCACACTGCTCGCGAGGAGACCCAATCTGGTGGCGGAGATTTAACCTCAGCCACAGCCAAGGTCACGCTAGACGCCGGGGCCTCCCGACCCCAACACCATGACTGCAGAAGAAAGGCTGGCGGAAGTTGGCCAGATCCTAGCCGCCGGCATCAATCGTGTTTCCAACCGTCAGATTTCTCGCGACTTAGCCTCTTTTGGGATCAGGAAGCCTGACAGCAAAAACCAGCATGGCTGAAATAATCAGCGCGACAATTGCCATGATCTGCGCGGGCAAATAGCTTCCATACCTATCGTAGATTTGCCCCATGCCGATCATCCCACCCACATTTCCAATCCAGCCCAGTCCAGTAAGTGCTCCGTAAATCCCACCGAAGCGGGCTGTCCCAAAACGGTGACCGACAAAATAGGCGAATATGTCCAGCTCCGCACCTTGCTGCAGCCCGATGACCACTGCCGATAGCAACGCCACTGGAACCAGGCCATGAGTTCCAATTAAAAGGATGAACCCTACGGCCGGGACTAAAGTGAGGAAAAAAGCGACGCGGTGCGGTTGGTAGATATCAAGTAACCAACCGCCAGCTAATCGACCGATAAACTGTCCTACCGCAAAAAATGTTATTGCCAGAGCCGCGGTTCGGGCGTCTATTCCTTCATCAATGATCATGGGCGTGAGCTGGCTGATTGTGCCCGCAGTTGCCAAGCTCATGCTGATTAGCGAAAATGTGAGAAGCCAGAAATCGCGTTCTGCCCAAAAGCTCCGGTCGACTGCGTTCCATTTCTTTTTGCGGCTGACCGTAATCCTGACGGCATTAGCTGGTCCCTTGGGTAACAGCAAAAGCACAGCCGGAATACCAATCACCACGGATACGATTGCATATCCAAGAAATCCGGCACGCCAGCCCCACGTCTCCAGCAGCCACTGTACAAGCACTGGCGACGCCATTGTGACCGTTGCAATTCCCACTGCCATAAGGCCCAAGGCTTTTCCGCGGTGCTCAACGAAATGGACATTGACAGGTCGGCTCAGAACGACGGCGGTCGATCCAACCCCGAAAAAGCCGATGAAGGCTATCGCTAGTCCTACCTGCCATAAGCTGCTGGCATAGACAGCCATAAAACAATAGATACTTGCAACAATCAAAGTTGAGGCAATGAATACGGACTTAGGGCCGAATAGATCAGCCGCACGTCCGAGTATGGGGGCGCCCAGTGCTGCTGTGACGATTAGTGCTTGGACAGATCCTAGATCGCCGCGGCTAACACCAAGTTCCCGTGATAAAGGCAGAATAAACATTGAGAAGTTAAGGAACACGATGCCAACGCCGGTCCCGGCTGCGAGGGCGCCGCCAAGTATGATGCGCCAGCCATCGAGAAACTCATCCGGCAAGATCGCCAGTGCCCATCTCATTGGCCAAGTTCACTTCCATCTTCATTGCGTAACTTTGAGGAGACAGTTTTTGTGAGGCCTGTCCGTCCGTTGGATGCTTGCTCTGCTGAACTATTGTAGCGTGCATGCGGGCGCTGAATGAACCTCTCAACAACTTCGCGTGCAAGCCTCGTCGGGCGAAGAGTTTGTGCGTCAATGCAGCACCAGCTGGACTTCACTTCAGCCAAAATATCTTGGCCGCGCTGTATCAGTATTTCGTAGAATGCACGGGCGCCTTGGACGTTTTTTAGCCTCACAGTTAAGCAAACTATGTCACCGAGGAACGTAGCGCGATGATTTGTAATTTCATGCTTTAACGCGACCCAGAGGTGAGCATTAACCTCGTCGGAAGAGGCAATACTCCGCCAGTGAGCGAGAACCGCTTTTTGTACCCACTTCAGATAGAAGGCGTTATTGACGTGGCCCATGAAATCTATCTCTTCCGGACGGACTGCAATCTCGAAGCGATATGGGATTCCATTTGTTACGGTCGTCACCTTATCCACCTTGCAGGCATGGGATCGGATAATACCTCAGAGCCAACGTGATCTTTGGGCTAGAGTTTCCTCTTTTCGTGCAGCGGCGACTAGAAGCAGAGCAAATAACAGCAGGGAAGCTGGCAATATGCTGTCTGGCACAAAAAAGAGATGCGTGCCTATGGCGCCTAACATTACTATTGCTAGACCAAGAGCCGCTAAACCTGAGAATGATCGTATCAGAAGTCCGACGCCGCCGGCGAATTCCGAACAGCCGGTAATATAGCGAAACCAAGGATCCATACCGAGGGCTTGAAAGGTCTCGATGGGGACCGCATGGCCGGTGAATTTCCGATAGGCTGCATTTAGAAAGACGCCAGCCAGAGCAATCTGAAGCAACCAAACGACACGATTAAGCCAAGTTTGCCGAGCCATCAGGGTCAGACCTTCTTCGTCGCCGATGTTCGACCCGAGTTGAGTGCCCAAATCCAGGTCGCTAGCGTTGCAACCAACAGAACCGGCGGACCAACGAACTCGAACGCCCAGAAGAGTATGCCGCCTGCTATAAATATGACGCCAAGCTGACGAGGACTTACCCATTCCTCTTGTAAAGCCGACCTAGCGATCAGCAAGTTTACCGGAAGATACAGCAAAATTGCAGTAATGAGCCCTGGACTAAAGTCGCGAAAAGCAATGGTGGCCCCAAGATGGAAAATAGCATTGTGTACCTGCGTCGCCATCAGAAAGGTCAGAGCCATCCAAGCACTTACCTTCGTGCGGACGCTTACATGGAGTATAATGTAGACAAGCCCAAAAGAGACTAGTATCGCTAAGATTGCTTCGGTGCTCAGTGCATTGTTATCTGGGAAGTATTTGAGGCGCCAAGCTCTAAAGTTGAGGAATAGATGCTCCTCGGCATGATGGATGGCATAAACCAAAGGCGCAAGCAGCAGCGCTGTGCTGAACGGCAGGCGAGACATTAGCAGGTTCCTTGTGAAGACATTTCATGAACTTAGCTTCACACTAATTGACTATCTAGTCATTTAGTGTGAAGCTAAGTTTCGTTATGCTTGGAATGCCCCGATATCGCGGTTTACGCCGCACGGCCAACCGACCAGCGCTTATGGGCGCGGCTGAAGAGCTGTTCGGTCTGCGTGGCTTTGCTAATGTCTCAATAGACGAGATCACGGCGCGCGCGGGCGTGGCGAAAGGAACCTTCTACAATCACTTCGCCGATAAGGCCGACATTGCCAATCACATCGCTTTGGAGATCCGCACAGGGCTGAGGGAACGCATTGGCGAAATGAAGTCAACGAGCACGGATCCAGCAAGGCATTTGGCCATTGCCATGTCACTGTTTCTGCATCTGGCGATAGAGCAGCCCAACCGGGCGCTGATTTTGGTCTCGTTGATCAATGATCCGACCGACGTCAACTCTCCCATGAATGCCCCTGTTCGGCTGACACTGCATAGCGGTGAAGCAAGCGGGCGTTTCAGGCTGGCATCGATCGAAGCTTCTCTGATTATGGTGATTGGGATGGTTTCAGCCGGGATACGCAACCTGATCGAGCAACCCACCCGAGCACCGTCTTCTCGTATAACCGATCTTGTTGTTCATGCTCTTCGCTCTCTGGGTTTAGAGTGGGACGATGCGCATGCGACTGCCGCAGAAAGTGTTGGGCAATCAATTAAGGCAAGTAATTAAATACATATTTCACAACAACTTAGATGGAAAGAGAGTTCGTCCGCAGGTTCTCTTCCACCGCCAACGCATCAAGTTGCGAAACAAACCGTCTCCGCCGACCTTGGTCAGTGGGCACAGTCTCCTGAAAACTGTTGAATTTCTGTCGTTTTTGGGCGGAATAGCTCTCCACGTCCGTTTCGCCACCAACAGGCCGTGAGTTGGAAAAACCTCCCGCCTACCGAGAGCTTCACGAACTCTATCACCTGTCCCACAGCCTAAAACCTAAGAAATCTGCCATTTTCACCGACCGAACCCGTTCTTTCGAGGTTCGGTCGACGCGATGTTCTCGCCGTCTACGACGATCTACGCCAATGGCGTAGGTCGTCGCAGTGAGCGATGAAGCACCATAGAAAGCCCAGAAAAGAGCTGAATGTTACAGTCACTCTCCTGGAGGCAGACAACACAAGCGCCCGCAGACACCATGGAAACATACCACTAGTCGACGTGACAGCGATCAGGCAACGGACCGGCCTATCTCAGAGAGACTTCGCCGCCAGCATTGGTGTTCCGGAAGGCACGCTTGTAAACTGGGAACAAGGTCGCCGGCAGCCGTCGGGGGCGACCAAGGTGCTATTCGCCCTGCTGGCGAAGAAGCCCAATCTCCTAATGGAGCTTTATCCTGCGGAGCCGCCGCGGGTGAGATGGGCACGGGGACGTCCAGATCCCAACATCATGACCGCAGATGAGAGACTGACTGAGGTTGGGCAGATCATAGCCGGCGCAATCAATCGTGTTTCCGACCGTCAGATTTCTCGCGACTTAGACTCTTTTAGGATCAGGAAGCCTGACGGCAAAAACTAGGTCATGTTGACAAACTCTTGAACCAGAGTCGTGCAGCGATGATATGAGTGAAGCCCAGATAGCTTGCTGCGGTTTTGTCGTATCGCGTTGCAAAGCGGCGGGAGCATTTGAGTTTATTGACCTGAAGGGCCGCGAAGCGCACCACCGCTCAACGCGGTTTCGCAGAGCATAAGTTATTGTATCGACGAGGATTGGTATTTTACGGTTTGCTTTGCCCATTATAACTGGGGTGCCGCCACGGCTTGTGATGACGTTTCGGATGTGATCGCTGTCATAACCCCGATC
>JBEAVQ010000184.1:0-3020 GCA_041160865.1 Pseudomonadota bacterium
GCACAGATCGCGCAGCAAGAGACTACGAAGGGCAAATCAGATGAGCATCCATGTTAAAGGCAAAATCGCCCAAGTGATCGGCGCCGTTGTCGACGTTGAATTTGATGGCGAACTGCCAAGCATCCTCAACGCCTTGGAAACCAGCAACAATGGCAAGCGCCTGGTATTGGAAGTCGCCCAGCATCTGGGTGAAAAGACCGTGCGCACCATCGCGATGGACGCAACCGAAGGCTTGGTTCGTGGCCAAGAAGTCACCGACACTGGCAACCCCATCATGGTGCCAGTCGGTCCCGCTACTTTGGGCCGCATCATCAACGTGATTGGCGAGCCAATTGACGAAGCCGGCCCTATCGTGTCGGCCCAAGGAAAGCGCTCGATCCACCAAGCAGCGCCAGCTTTTGTCGACCAGAAGCCAGCGCCAGAAGTTTTGGCCACCGGCATCAAGGTTGTGGACTTGCTCTGTCCTTACGCCAAGGGTGGTAAGATTGGTTTGTTTGGCGGTGCCGGTGATCCAAGAGCTGATCAACAACATCGCAAAGGCCTATGGCGGTTATTCGGTCTTGGCCGGTGTAGGTGAACGTACCCGGGAAGGCAACGACCTTTATTATGAAATGATCGAATCCAAAGTGAACGTCGACCCGAAAGAGAACAATGGTTCTACCGAAGGTTCGCGCTGCACCTTGGTGTATGGTCAAATGAACGAGCCCCCAGGTGCCCGTGCACGCGTGGCTTTGACCGGCTTGGCTCAGTGCGAATATTTCCGCGACGAAGAAGGCAAGGACGTGTTGTTCTTCGTGGACAATATCTTCCGCTTTACCCAAGCTGGTTCGGAAGTGTCCGCACTTTTGGGTCGTATTCCTTCGGCCGTGGGTTATCAACCAACCTTGGCAACCGACATGGGTGGCCTGCAAGAGCGCATCACCTCGACGGTTAAGGGCTCCATTACCTCGGTTCAGGCCATCTACGTGCCAGCCGACGACTTGACTGACCCTGCACCAGCCGCTTCGTTCGCCCACTTGGACGCAACCACCGTGTTGAACCGCTCGATCGCCGAAAAAGGTATTTACCCAGCTGTGGATCCACTGGACTCTACCTCGCGGATTCTTGAGCCACGCATCGTGGGTGAAGAGCACTACCAAACCGCCCGTCGGGTTCAAGAGATTCTGCAGCAATACAAAGCCCTGCAAGACATCATTGCGATTTTGGGCATGGACGAATTGTCGGAAGATGACAAATTGGTCGTGTCGCGCGCCCGTAAGGTAGAGCGCTTCTTGTCACAGCCGTTCCACGTCGCAGAAGTGTTCACCGGTTCGCCCGGTAAGCTTGTCTCGCTGGAAGACACCATCCGCGGCTTCAAGGGCCTCGTGAACGGTGACTATGACCACTTGCCAGAGCAAGCCTTCTACATGGTAGGCAATATCGACGAAGCGATTGCCAAGGCCCAAAAGATGGCTGCTGAAGCCGCGTAAGCGCTTCTTGCATAGAGCAAAGATAAGGCCCCGCAGCAATGCTGCGGGGCTTTTTCGTTTCAGCTTTTTGGAGGCGGTCCTAGGTCAGGGACATAGTTGGCGCACGAACCACATTTGATCACGGCGAGGTGACGTTTCGACTGTTGCAGCGCTTTGCATGCTTGGCGCTCAAATGCTAAACGCAGCGCAACAAATCCTTTCCCGCAATCAGCGAGCATATCCATGGCCACCACAGGCAAACTTCACTTTTCTTTGGTCTCCCCTGAGCGCGCCCTTTATTCGGGTGAAGTCGATCAGGTGGTAGTACCCGGTGTCGATGGCCAGTTTGGTGTATTGAGCCAGCATGCGCCATTCATGACGGTGATTCAGCAAGGCGCGATCCGCATTCTTGATGGTGCAAGCGAGCGTAAGATTTACGTCGGTGGCGGCTTTGCCGACGTCACGCCGCAGGGCCTGACCATTCTGGCCGAAGATGCTGTGGACCTCGCAAAGCTGGATGCAGCTGGCCTTGAAAAAGACCTGCAGAATGCCCGTGAAGACGTGCGCGATGCCAAGGATGCCGACGTGAAGGCCGCTGCTGAACGCAAGCTCGCGCGCCTCGAAGCCATCCGCGCTGCGGCTTAGGCCGCACTTTTTGCAATAATTTTGGATTTTGAGATCCCGCGCAAAGCGGGCTTACGACCTACTGCGTGAACGCGGCTAGGTTAAGTCACGCCCCTCCCCCGATAAACGAGGGAGGGCACGTGCCGGGTTAGGCAGATTCTATTGTTCGCCGCCGCCGCCACGGCGGCTCTTGAAGTAGCGGAAGAAGTCGCTGTCTGGCGTGGTCACGATTGTTGTGCCAGCTGGCAAAGCCTTCTCATAGGCCTGCATGGAGCGATAGAAGGCCGCAAAGTCTGGGTCTTGATTATAGCTGTCTGCGATAATCTTGGCCCGCTCACGGTCTGCGCCACCGCGAATCTCTTGCGCTTGACGGTCACCGGCAGCACGGACGCTGGCAGCTGCCTGTTGGCGTTCCGAGCGCATACGCTCAAACACGCGCTCTTGGTTGGCTGGCGGCAAATCCGCAGCGCGAATCTTCACGTCGACGACTTGAATACCGAGCGCGGTTGCCTCGCGGTTCATTTCTGAGCGGATCGCGTTCATTAAGGCTGAGCGACGACCTGAAATGATATCCGTCGATTGAGCCGAACCCAAGACGCGCCGCAGGGACGCCTCCAGCAAGCTGGTCAAACGATCACGGGCACGCCCTTCGGTGCGAACAGCTTGATAGAAGCGCAATGGATTGACGATCCGCCAGCGCGCAAAGCTATCAACTTCAAGACGCTCTTGGTCTGCCGTCACCACTTCGCTTTTGCCAGATGGGGCAAGGTCCAAGATCCGCCGATCATAGATTTGGCGTTGTTGGACAAAGGGGATCATCACCTTCAGGCCAGGGTCTGTGCCATCAATATTGAAGAAGTTCTTGGGTTGACCGAATTGCAGCGTGATCGCCTGTTGCGTTTCGCTGACGGTGAACAAAGACGCATTGGCCAAGATCATGGCACCAAA
>JBEAVQ010000101.1:0-8133 GCA_041160865.1 Pseudomonadota bacterium
AGCCGCACCTCTAATGAAAATATACGTGTTATCGAACGTGCTAATGTGCCGACTCGTGGCAAGAGCTGGAAGAAGGAAGCAGCTATACTCTCTGTGTTCTTTGCGGCCTTCACGGCATTTGCGGCTGGTTTGATGCGGGCACTCTCGCGGACAACCTTCCCAACGCCTTCCTCGATCGGTCGGACTTTGGGCCTTCCGATTTTGGCGACGGTTACGCGCTGAAGGACGTTGAGGCTTGATTGAGTTGGGGTTTGGATGGGAAGTATTCAGGGACAGATGAACGGAGTCTGGTCTGCTGTTGCCGCTGCAACAGGAGGCGCCGGTGCTGCCGTCATGTTCGTGGGTGCCAAACAAGATGTGGGAGTCTCCGAAGTGGCACGCGCTTTTGCGGAGCTCGCTGCTGAACGGGCCGCCAAATCGGCTTGGTTGATTGATTTGGACTTTTTTGGACCGGGGCAGTTTACTGCTTTGGGCGGTGCACACACTGGATTTAAAGGCCCGTATGATATGACATTTGGCGTAACGCCATTTTGGCGGGCCCACCCGCGTGCTCAAGATGGTGCGCAAGGCGAGGAGGCTGTGGTAAGTTATAAAACGACCGTCCCTAAGCTCTACGTTAGCCGATTTAACCGCGCCGCTTTAGCTGGCAATCAGAAGCTACAAGTAACGTCCGCACCGGATTATTGGCGTGCCGTGCGCCGTTCCGTTGATCTCACGATTATTGACGCGCCGCCGCTAGAGCAATCCCGTGCGGGTCTTGCCTTAGCCGCGGACATGGACGGCGTAATTCTGGTGATTGATGGCAACAAAAGCGACGTCCGCGAGTCGATTGATTTGCGCGATGAGGTGGTGGGCCGCGGTGGACGCTGTCTCGGAATCGTGGTGACTGGCCAATCGAGTTCTGCACTGTCGCACAGCCGAAAGCGCTAACATGGTTGCACCTAAATTGACTTGGCGCTGGGATTTAGCCTTGTTGGCTCTCGCGCTTGCCTGCTTCAGTGCAGGCTTTTGGCGTATTTGGCCTGCTGCTGCTAGTCTAGAGGAAGCACCTCTGGGGCCAATAATCCTAAAGGCTGGTGTGGCATCGATGGGCTTCATCGGCTTTGCCGTGCGCTGGGAAACACTAGCTCCCGTGCTCCTTAAGCGCTTGGACGGTTTGTTGTTGGTCGCCGTTTGTTTGGTCTCTGCAGCTTGGGCGTTGGCCCCGGCAATTGCCTTGCAACACGGCATTCTTCTCCTAGCATTATGGGTCTTTGGAATAACGGTTGCTGCCCGCCTTCCTGCTGTGGATTTGGCGTTTACGACCGCTTTTGCGGGCGTGTTAGCCCTCCTAGCACAGCTTCTTGCTGCACGAGGCTTAATGCCGCTTGACGCTTTGGACGGTGATTTGACCCTTGCCCTTTGCGCAGCCTTGTGGGCGTCGACCGCCAGTGCCAAATGGCGTTGGGCTTGGTTGGCTTGGGCGGCAGCCCTAGTCGTTTTGGCCCTTACATTGGGTGATCTGGCAAGCTTGATAGCGGCAGGCATTGGGGTCATAACTGCAGGCTTGGGTCTTGGGCTGCGTTGGATTGCCGCCCGTCGCTCATGGACCCCGATTGATGTTGCTGTCACGCTTGCTTGTTCGATCCTGACGGTGACGTTGGTAGCCCTGTTTATGCCTTTGTCATATGCATCCGACCCCTTCGGCGCGATCAACTGGATTGGCTATGGGTTCGGTGTTTCTGGTGCCTCAATCCGGGACGGCTTTGGAGAAGGATTGGGCGTGTTGGGTCTGGCGCTTGCCAGCATTTGGGCGGTCGTGACCAGCGTTCGTCTGGCACTTGACCGCCGGGAGTCTGATACAGACGGCGCGGCGGTTTTTGGTATGTGGTGTGCCGGGCTTGCAGCCTTGTTATTAGCACCTTCGGAAATTTCAGTTCTTGGCTCTTGGGTGGCAATCTTGGCGGGGGTGAGCTTCGGGGCGGGTATCCGGCCCTTAGTACTTGCACAACAGCCGCGCGCTGCTCAACCTCTGAACGCTGGGGCTCTTTATCAGGGGGCCTTTCAATCAGCACCCATGCCGACTCGTCCATACCCTGTTGCCCGCAACCGCCTCAGCTAAGCGCGTCTGCCGCCCATAAAGCTCGCCATAGACGCGCGCCGAGTGCCCGGATCGCCAGGGGCAGAGCCTCGGATAGCACTATCGCCTTCAGAATAGACTTAATCCACGTCTTTGCGGGCATACGCGTCAAGGTTTGGGCCAGTTTGGTGCCTGGAAGTGCTGCCATGCTGGAGTGGCGTTCGACGATGCGACGGAAGTTCGGTCCGGCCTTTGCAAATTTGTCGAGCAGGGTTGCGGCATCATCCAAGCCTAAATGGGTTGCTGGAATATCGACATGCAGGACAGCATGCCCCTTTGACTCTGCCCTTAAAGCCCAATCAACATCTTCCCAGCCCCAGCCAGAAAAGCCCGCATCAAATGGCGTATCATCCAAAATGGCTTTGCGCACGAGTAGGTTGGATGTAGCTACCGCTAATGCGCCCCGGCTTTGACGTTCAGTCGCAGACGAGCAATCGGACTTTTCGGCGACCATTTTCGCTAAAGCCAAAGCAGCGCAATCTGGGACCTGCAGGGTGGAAAATCCGCCATAAGCAATTTCCGTGGTTGGATCCCGGGCAAGCTTCAGCCATTCGGCCACAAAATTTGGCGAATCTGGAGCCATGTCGGAATCTAGGAAAAGGATAACAGGAGCCTTGGCCCCTGTAATCAGGCGATTGCGCGCAGCAGAACGACCCTGATTGGCATGCAATTTGATAAGACTGGCAGGCACGCTTAGGTTTTGAAGCGTTGATTCAATCTTGGTCGTCACCGAGGGGTCCTGTGACCCATCATCTATCACGATCAACTCAACCGCCTCACCAGTCATTTGGCAAGATAAAATGTCTAACAGCTGGCTGGGGTCATTGCGGAAAAAAGGCGTCGCGATGCTGAGATCCAAAGGGCGTTCAGCCCGCACGCCATTGGAGAAAATCGTCTCGCTCATAAAGCCCCCGTTTGCGGGCGCAGCCGAGCCCACATGGATCTAGCAAAGTCGCGCGCGCCAGCGACATTCAATAGGATAACAAAAGCACCATAGCTGAAGGCACCGAGCCCGCCTTTGAGGATAAGGTCTAGGAACGCACCAAAGCTTGGTAGAGCCAGCACCACGCCCGCCATCAAGGCGCAAGCACCGGCAATTTTAGCGGTTTCTAGAAGCGGAACCGGTAAAGCCACATAGCGTCGGCCGATCCACGCCAGCATGGTCATGCCAAGACCATAGGCAGCTACATTGGCGTAAGCTGCGCCTATCAAGCCAAACTTCGGCAGCAGAAGCACATTTAGACTGAGGCTGGTAATCACTGGCACCAAGAGCAATAGGGCTCGTTGCAGCGCCTTTTTTGACAGCATAAAGGCTTCGGAAAAATAGTCGCACATGCCCGCCAGCAGGGCAGAAAAGGCGATCCAAGGCACGACCTGGATCGCGCGTTCCCGCAGGGCTTCGCCGATCAAAATCTCACAAATCGGTGCCGCTAGAAGTGCCAGACCCAAAGCTGCTGGTGCCCCAATACCAAGACGAACCACATAACCTTGGTGGGCTGCCTTTACAGCTTCGGCCGGGCCGCCGCGCTCATAAGCCGCAATTAAGATAGGCGTCACGGCTGCGGCACCCCACGTGAAGATGATATCGAGAATGCGCGCGCCAACTTGGTAGCCCGCAGAATAAGCCCCAACGTCGCCTTCTCCTAAAAATGCGGCGATAACAAAACGGTCCCCACTTGTTAGGGCCAGGCTTAAAATGAGGCCGCCTGCCAAGGGTGCACCATAGGCGAAGTAAGCCTTACCGCGTTTGGGCTGCAGCGAACCTTTGTACGCCGCCATCCACAATGCTGGCCCTTCAATCGCCAGCACAACGACTGAAGCGATCAACATGCCGATGAACGGACCCTCAGGGCCCATGGCAAAAAACACAACACAGCCAATCCCAAGCCCAAAGGCCAAGAGCGTGTGTAAGGTGTCTACGACGGCAAAGCGCTTGGCCTCTTGAGCCATACGCCTTGTTTCTAAGGCAATTTTGATCAGTGACCTTGTGATCACACCACCAAAGGCTGCCGCCACCACGATTTTCAGATTGAGGTCGGCTGGCCACATCAATAGGGCTGCGATAGCGATAAGCGCAAACGCGCCGGCACACCAGCTAAACAAGGCGATCAAGGTAGCAAAATGGGCGGGCTTTTCGCCTTTTTCTGCAGCATCGGCATAGAAGCGGGCGGCGGCGGCCTCAATCCAGACGACGGAGAGATATTGCGCCAAAGTCATGGCCGCATAGACCAAGGTATAGCGGCCATAATCGTCGTCGCTGAGCAGGCGTGTTAAAATGGCAACCATGCCAAAACTGGCCACGGCTTGGGCCAGATTTGGGATCAAATAGGTCATGAGGTGACGACCCATCATGACTGGTGCTGCACCCCGTTGGCATGGATTTTCCGCAATCTCACCGCACCGACCCTTTGTCGCCTAGAAGAGCGGGCAGGGTTCTCACCATGATCCAGAGGTCGAGCCAAAGGCTCGCATCGCGGATATAGGCAATATCATAGGCGACCCGTTCGGCGACTTCTTCTGCACAATGAACCGGCCCACGGGAGCCGTGAATGGCGGCCCATCCTGTCATGCCGGGCTTAATCCGGTGGCGGTGGGCGTATTCAGCGACCAAAGCTTCGCTTTCTTGATCGCCAGTTTTCATGCCGATGGCATGAGGGCGCGGCCCCACCAGCGACATGGTGCCATTTAGGACATTAAACAATTGCGGCAGCTCATCTAAAGACGTCGCGCGAATGAAGCGGCCAATTTTGGTCACACGGGGGTCGTTCCGTGTTACTTGCTGGGCTGCGCAGGCGTCGGCGGTCTCAACCCGCATGGAGCGGAATTTCCAACAACTAAATGCCTGATTGTTAAATCCGTGCCGTGTCTGGCGGAAGAAAACAGGACCCTTGCTGTCAAGCTTGATTGCCACCGCGATCAAGGCCATTACTGGCGCAGCTAACACAAGGATGCACGTCCCCAACACCAGGTCTTGCCCCCGCTTCCAGAAGGCGCGTTTGGCATCTTCAGGTGCACCGGAAACATAGGCGACAGGGCGGTTGCCGATGCGGCCAATCGTCGTGCCGTCGCTATCAAAGCCTTGCATATCAATGGCCAGCACTACCTTGTTAGGCATAGAGCGCAATTTATTGACCAATTGTAACACACGGCTCTGCGCCGTGCTGGAGACCGCCACGATGACCCGGTCGATACTGGGCAAATGCGGCCAGCTCATCAAATCATCGAGACCGCCCAACAGTTTAACATGGTTTGGCAGGGGCTTGGCCCGGTCCATCCGGTCGTCAAAGACTCCCAAGACGGCAATATCGCCCGATGCTTTGGCTTCCTCAATCAGCTTTTGGGCCAGCGGCGTCGCCCCCACGATCACAACATTCAGGGAAAACAAGCCAGCCTTGATCATCGCCGCCAGAATCAAGGCAGAAAAAAAGTGTAAAAAAACAATCGTGAATCCAGCTAAGAGGGTCAAGATGCCCGCTTCCCACGCCCCAACTTCTGCCGCGCGGCCTGCGGCCAAAGCCACCATAGCCCCAGTCCCCGCTGTCGTCGGTAAAGCCAGCACAACCGCGCCTAGGGTTTTGACGCCATGGGTCACGGCCGAAGGCTCAGCGTCAAAACGATAAAGATCATGCTCCCGCAGGATCCACCACAGACCAATCCCACCGATTGCCATGGGCAAGCAAGCGCTTAACGCGGCCGTCAAGACATGTTCGGCCGTCGTCACTTTCAAGACATAGGTCATCACAAGGAGAATGACGGCCACGTCGAGAATTTCGAGCGCGCGTCCAAAGCTTGAGCGATACCAACGCGCGCCGCGCGCCGCTTTGCGCGCCGCTGTCGCGGGCTGATCCCCGGCGATGTCTTGTGTGTATTCCATGCGTGCCATTGGCGAGACGCTCCTCAAAGGGATCTTTAACAGCATTGGGTAGACGCCCGATTAACGAAACCGGACCTGATGCAGGTGGGAATCCCCAATTCCCGAGTTCCAAATCCCTCTGTGCAGCTTCACTGACGTGATGCTCTTGCTCTGCCCCCTTTTGTCGGGCTATCAGGCGTGTGTGCGGAGACGTGGCCGAGAGGCTGAAGGCACTCGTTTGCTAAATGAGCGTGCTCCAAAAGGGCACCGAGGGTTCGAATCCCTCCGTCTCCGCCAGTTATCTCTTACTTTGGCGTTTGTGAGTCCTTATTGCCAATGGCGGCTTTTTGCCCTGTGCCCTTTCCTGGGTGGCGCTGCATTTAGGTCCAGCACTGGGGTGCGTTGCTTGATCTCCACACCAAGCCTTCCGGAAACTGTTTCCTGCTCCGTTGTGGAAAGTGTCGCGAACTTCAGGCAAAGATCCTGCCAGCAGGCTGCTCGATAGGTTGAGGTGGGAACTTTAAAGCGGCCGCCGAAACTCTCGAAACAGACGCTCGGGTATTGGTTCGCGACGGCCTCCAGATTGGCTTCAAGATAGGGCAAATAGTCCGCCCCGATGCAGCGGAGGAGCGGGTCGAGGTCGCCCGGTGGGTCTGCGACTCTGTCGTGGTTGGCAAGAATATCTGGCGTCGTGGCCCATAAGCGCGCGATCCAAACCATAACATTGGGAGCGCGTTGCCGAAGGATGGCTGCTGGGGTCGGGTCGTGAGAAAAGTGCCGAAACATGGGGCCGAATAGGCCGAAATCGGCTTCGCACGGGCGATCTCCAAACAGGTAGGGCCGTGACGCGAAGACTGGTTCCAGCGTATCTAGTAAAGACAGATAATGGCGTTCTAACGCAGGACCGTTTTCACGCGTCACGCCATCGGCCTTCAAATACTCCCGCTTTTGGCGTTGCGTTATCCAAAAGCTTCGCAACCATAAGGGCGCGGGCAGGTCACGCATCAGGGTTCGTGCGATCTGACGGCCCATCAACCGCGCGTCCTCCTCAAACGCCCAGCGATAATAAAGTGCCGGGCGCCAGAGCCATTCATCAAAGGCATCTTCGACCAAGAGGCTCAAGAAGGTCCCGGTGGTAGTGGTCGGGCTCAACCGCGGCTCAGCCCCTTGACCCTCGAAATGGGCGATGATCGCTGTGGTATCGGTGAGCCAAGCCCCCTGCGGAGACAGAAGTTGCGGCATTTGCGCCACCCCGGTCTCTCGCGCGCATCTCTGGAAGTCGGCGATGTTCATCTCGACGAAATGGAACGCAATTCCCTTGGCGCGCAAATAGGCCTCAAGCTTGCCGGTGAAGTAGGATAGCTTTAGCCCGTATAAGGTGTAAGGCTCTGCCGTCATGCCGGCTGGTTCCGTCTAATTAAGTTGGCGGAGCTGACCATTCGATGAATTGGTAGCAAATCGGTGGTCCTTGATTTCGCCCTGACGTTTGACCGCAGCATCAGAATCTCCCGTCCCAAGAAAGCCAGCTCGGCCAATTTTATGGCATAGACGGTGTCATTAGGTCAACGCTGGCTGGAGCCAGAACGTTAAGGCGCTGTACCTGTACTGTCGCCATTAGGTTCAAGCCTTCGTCCGCACTGAGAAGCTATGCAGTTTGAACTGAATGAACCGTACTTCTACCTTTTTCGGCTGCACAACCCTTTGATTGCTAGTCATTAAGCGGCAAACGTCAGCGGCTTTGCACGTGCGATGCGCTCTGCTTCTTTGGGTGAGTGGGTGGCTTCCCACAGATCCATGCGCCTCTGGGTATTAAGCCAAAAGTCGGCACTATTGCCGAACACGCGGGCCAAGATTAGTGCGGTCGGTGCGGTCACGGTGCGTCGGCCGTTGCACAGTTCATTCACATGCTTGCGTTGAACACCCACGGCTGCGGCCAATGCGCCTTGGGTTAGACCTAGTGGGGCCATGAATTCTTCGACAAGAATTTCGTCAACACTGGCCGGGCGACGTTTGGAAGTGATCATTGTGGTGTCCTCATAATCAAAGCATCATGGGTCAGGAGACCTGTTCACCCCTAATTTCGCCCAGCCCAATGAGCAGGATCGGCTCCGACCCCGGCAATTCTACGCGTAATTCTAGCTTGCCTCCGGCTGCCTCCACA
>JBEAVQ010000023.1:0-27896 GCA_041160865.1 Pseudomonadota bacterium
TCCGCTTGATGGCATAACGCATGCCATTCTCAAGCCGACCAAACCGAATAGCGGGGTCTGGTATTTCGCCGCTGATTTCCCACGGCCAAACAGAGGTCGGTTTGGCGGTCTGGACCTTCGGCCCGCCCGGCGGCGTTTGGATGATTGGCCCTGGAAGCAGCGATAGGTCGTCAGATTTGGCCGCAAAAATCGGGGCGCGGCTTTCGTTTTGCGCATGTGCTGCGCCAGATGGTAGACCTAGTCCAAGTGCGCAAACTGAGAAGCAAAAAGCTCGGAACAAATGCCCGACGCGACCTTTAGAATTTTGACCTTGAAACTTCACGGCTCTAAATCCCAAATCACAATTCATTCTCTGATTTTGAACGAGTTCTCGTTTTCTGCAAGTTGCGCCTGCTGGCCTCAGGTCTTTGGCAGCTGACATGGCGTCAAAGCCACGTCCACTCTTGGGGAGAACCTGTCCGACACTCAGCGTCCACCTGATTTACACCTTCGACCCTAAACCCGACCATGCTCCTTTGGCCAATTAGTGCCAGACTCCTCTGCGCCAGGAATATTCTATCCGCGTAGGCGCTGTCGTTTCCGAACACAGGCACCCAATTGCCTCGCGCCGCTAGGTCAACTAGCCGACAAGAAGATTACCGAGGCAGTTGGGGGGCCATTTCCTCAACAGAGGGAGTTCCCCAAGGTGGTGGCGGTGCAGAGATCGGCTGGCTCAGATCAAATTCAAAGCGCACATGGCGGTTTGGTCGTGTGACCTCATAAATGAAACGCTTTCCGGATTTAATTTCCATCCCCCAAGTATTGAGTGATGAATTTGGTCGACCAGTCCGTTCAAAAAGCGCCTTTGAAAAGGCGTCTGCAGGAAATTCTTGGCGGGTACCGATGCCCGGTGTCCGTGTGCGACCGCCATATTGTGTGACTTCATCTTCGCTTCCGTCCGCATGACGATGGTCATGCTTTAGCTCAATCCCCGCCTCGGCCGCCCCGGTTTTACGTGTAAGCACCCATGTACGAGACCTATCATCTTCGACATGTAGGGGGATTTTGATAGTCTCCGCAGTGCAACTCCGCACATGCATGATCATCGCCCTTCCCTTCAGATCTGCATCCAATGGATGGTCTGTTACCATTTTACCGGCAAAAGCTTGACCACACAGCTTAGACACACTCTCAAAGAATCTATCTTGATCACTCTTCGTGACACCGACTTGGGGTGACAAAGCGCAGGCGGTCAACAGCCCAGTCATTGATAAAAGAAGCAAGTGACGCTGCATCTAAGACTCCATCCCAACTCATTGCGTTGTAACCAGACACCGAATAGCTTTGAACATCAAGCGCGATGGTTATAACGGACTTATCTCTCTTAGAAAACGAAGCGGACCAAGAGCCCGCAACATTTAAACTGGCGATGCCAATCCACCGTCATTCACCGTTCGTCATCCCCAACGATTTGCACGCGGCCAATATCGGTGCCTAAAGTGATGCGGCAATCTACCGCATGAGATTCAAGCAAAAGGCGTTACACCAATGGCATCGGATGCTTATGCTCGTCGCATGAACCATCTATCAAAAGATCAGGAAATTATTGCGGCGGCTATTGCGGTCAATGCGCCTTTTGTAGGCCGCCTTCGATCGCGAACCTTGGTTAGTTCGCGCTGGTTCGCTTTGATTGGGCAATTCATCACGGTTTTGGTCGTTCATTTCGGCTTCAAGTTTGAATTGCCCCTTTTGGCGTGTCTGTTGACAATTGCGGCCAACATCACGCTGAACATTATCATCACAGTTGGTCTGCCACCGCAGCGTTTGGTGCGGCAATGGGAAGCCGCCGCGCAGCTAACCTTTGACGTGCTGCAGCTGGGGCTGTTGCTCTATCTGACCGGTGGGATCGCCAATCCATTTTGTTTGCTTCTCATCGCGCCAGCCACCATTGCAGCGTCAACGCTGCATCCGCGATGGACGCTGAGCATTATTGCCGTGACGATTTTGAGCGTCTGTGTGTTGGCACTTTATTCTTACCCCCTTCCCTGGCAGCCCGCCGGAAGTTTCCAAATGCCGGTCCTTTATCAATTCGCGATGGCGTTTGCGATCATCATTGGCCTGATCTTTACGGCGAGTTATGCTTGGCGTGTGTCCTTGGAAGAGAGCCAGTTGGCAGATGCCCTGATCGCGACCCAAGAAGTGCTGGCACGCGAACAGAGGCTGGCAGCGCTTGGTGGCCTTGCGGCTGCGGCGGCGCATGAACTGGGGACACCCTTGGCGACCATCCAGGTCACAGCCAAAGAAATGTTGCGGTCGCTGCCGCCCAATAGCCTCGACATGGAAGATGCCGAACTCATCATGTCCCAAGCACAGCGTTGCCGCGAAATACTGCGCAATTTGACCAATCAGAAAGAAATCCCGGAATCGGTGACTGACACCCTGCCCTTTGGCCAATTCTTGGAGGAAGTGGCCGAGCGGCATCCCGAAATGGGCCAGAAGGCTGTCCTGTTTGATATTCAGGGCCCTAAAGGCATGGGCGAGCTGATGGTTATTCGCAAGCCTGCCATCCTCTATGGACTGGGCAATATGCTGGAGAATGCCATTCAATATGCACGTCAGGCTGTCACAGTCTCGGCCAAATGGGACGAGCGCAGCGTGCGTGTGACCATCACCGATGATGGGCCGGGCTTTGACGAAGCCATTTTGGACCGTTTGGGCGACCCCTATGTGTCGACCAGTCTGCAAGGCTCCGCCTCTGCTAACGGGCGCGAGGGCATGGGGTTGGGCTTCTTCATTGCCAAAACCCTGCTGGAGCGTTCAGGCGGCCAAGTCTCGTTCTGGAATGGCCTAAGACCTGGAGAGGGTGCCGTGGTTCAAACGGTTTGGCCCTTGTCAGCCATTGCTGCGAAATCCTGACCCTCAACGCAAAAGGGCCTGCGACTTCTTGTCACTTGCAGATTGATCGGTTTGGGTTCACTGAAAGCTATGGCTGCTGAACCTGTCATCGACGCACTAGCGGATCGCTCCCTCCTCGTGATGGATGACGACGCACCGCTGCGCAATCGCCTAGCCCGCGCGTTAGAGAGCCGTGGCTTTTCTGTCAAGACAGCAGCAGGCGTTGAAGAGGCCCTAATCATCGC
Organism: Pseudomonadota bacterium; assembly: GCA_041160865.1. Lineage (GTDB taxonomy): Bacteria > Pseudomonadota > Alphaproteobacteria > Caulobacterales > Aquidulcibacteraceae > Aquidulcibacter. Next base: position 3,120 of record JBEAVQ010000023.1, read on the forward strand.
CCGCACTGAACCGCCGGCATTTGCCGTTTTGGACTTGCGCCTCGAAGATGGTTCAGGACTTTCGGTGGTGGAAGAATTGCACGTGCGTCGCCCAGATGCACGCGTCGTGATGCTAACTGGTTATGGCAATATCGCGACGGCTGTCGCGGCGGTTAAGGCCGGTGCCATTGATTATCTGTCCAAGCCTGCTGATGCCGATGATGTCGTCAAAGCATTAATGGCGCAAAGCGATCATTTACCAGACCCCCCTGCCAACCCGATGAGCGCCGACCGGGTACGCTGGGAACATATTCAGCGGGTGTTTGAGCTTTGCGGACATAATGTGTCTGAAACCGCGCGCCGCTTAAACATGCACCGGCGAACACTGCAACGCATCTTAGCCAAACGAGCCCCGCGCTAAAGCTTTATTCCTTGACGTCGGCAACGCGCTCCATAACGATGGGGCAAAGGATCGCGCAACCAGCGCAGAATCCAAATCATGCTCATAGGATTGTCACCTTGGAACATCTTGACGTGCTAATTGTTGGTGCCGGCATTTCAGGCATCAGTGGGGCTTACCACTTAAAAAGCCAATGCCCCGGCAAAAGCTTCGCGATTTTTGAAGGTCGGTCTGCCATTGGCGGCACGTGGGACCTGTTCCGCTATCCAGGCATCAGATCTGACTCGGACATGTATACTTTGGGCTTTTCGTTCAAACCTTGGACTGAGGCCAAAGCGATTGCGGATGGGCCATCGATCCTGAACTATCTGAATGAAACGGCAGATGAACATGCGATTAAGTCCAAGATTCGGTTGAAGCACCGGGTGGTTTCCGCGGCTTGGGACTCTGTGAGTGCGCGCTGGACGATTGATTACAACTCTGGCGAGAACCAAGAGAAAGGGCAGCTGACCTGCAGCTTCCTTTATATGTGCACCGGCTATTATAATTACAGCCAAGCCCACCGCCCGGAGTTTGTGGGCGAGGAGAGCTTCAAGGGCCAGATCATCCACCCACAATTCTGGCCAGAAAATCTTGATTATCGGGGCAAGAAGGTCGTGATCATCGGCAGTGGCGCCACGGCGGTCACTTTGGTGCCGGCGATGTCAGGCCAAGCCAGCCACGTCACGATGCTGCAAAGGTCGCCCACTTATGTGGTTTCGCGGCCGGGCGAAGATGCTTTTGCCAATAGCTTGCGCAAAATCTTGCCTGGCAAGCTGGCTTATGGCTTGATCCGTTGGCGCAATGTGCTGTTCCAAATGTATTTCTACACGATGGCGCGTAAGCACCCGGCACAGGTCAAGGAACGCCTATTGGGCCTATTGAAAGAAGAGTTGCCCGCCGATTTCGACATGACCAAGCATTTCACGCCAAGCTACAACCCTTGGGATCAACGTCTATGTCTGGTGCCTGATGCAGACCTTTTTACCGCCATTAAGGCCGGTAAGGCCAGTGTTGTGACCGATCACATTGAACGCTTTGATGAAGCAGGCATTGTGTTGAAATCTGGCGAGCGGATCGACGCCGACATCATAGTCACGGCAACCGGGCTGCAGCTACAAGTCTTGAGCGGCGTGCCGTTTCAGGTGGATGGCAAAGCCGTCGATTTCTCCAAGACCTTCTCTTATAAGGGTATGATGTATAGTGGCGTGCCGAATTTGGCTTCTGCATTCGGCTATACCAATGCGTCTTGGACCCTAAAGGCCGATCTGACGGCGGAATATATGTGTCGCCTGATCAAGCATTTGGATGCGACCGGGCAAACCACCTGTCTCCCAGAAAAGGGCAGCGAAGCGTTGGAGCCAGCGCCTTGGCTCGACTTCACATCCGGCTATGTCACCCGCGCCATGGAAAGCTTCCCGAAGCAGGGCCATGTCGCCCCGTGGAAAGTGCATCAGAATTATGCGCTTGATCTGATGGCGTTCCGATTTGGAAAATTGGAAGATGATGTCATGCAGTTCTCAAAGCCAAAGGCGGCATAGAGGGCCTTTAGCGGCCTTTATATGGACAGGCCCCGCCAACACCTGCCATGACGGGTCATCCTTGGAATCCTGTTATGATTGAGCCAATTGTCGAACCCTCTATCCTGCCCGTCATCATCATTGGTGCCGGGCCTGCGGGCCTATTTGCGGCCGAGTTTCTGGCAAAGGCCGGCCATAAGGTACAAGTGTTTGACGGTATGGCCTCAGTCGGTCGGAAGTTTCTTCTGGCCGGGCGCGGTGGTCTCAACCTGACGCACAGCGAAGCACTCGCGCAGTTCAAGCCCCGTTATGGTGCGTCTCAGGACTGGGCGAGGCCGTGGCTAGACGCGTTTACGCCTGATGATCTTAAGGCCTGGGCAGAAGATCTCGGACAACCACTTTTTATCGGGTCCAGCGGGCGGGTGTTCCCCCGAAGCCTCAAGGCCTCACCCCTTCTGCGCGCATGGCTCAGACGACTGCAGGACTTGGGTGTCACCATTACCACCGGCGCGCGCTGGACTGGTTTCTCAGAGACCGGAGCCGCAAAATTTTCTCATCGCGACGGGTCAAGCAGCGAGCAAGTTGGCGCAGCTATCCTTTTGGCTCTCGGCGGAGCGTCTTGGCCTAAGCTTGGCGCGAATGGGGCATGGACAACTATTCTGGGCAAAGTTGGCGTGGGTATTACCCCGTTGGAAGCCTCCAATGTTGGTGTGCATGCCGCTTGGACAGAGACTCTAAAGTCGGGGTTTGGTGGTGCCGTCTTGAAGAATGTCGAGGTTGGTTTGGGAGAAGCGCGCGCACGCGGCGATCTGGTCATCACAGATACCGGCCTAGAAGGTGGGCCCATTTATGCTTTGTCACCTGCCCTGCGCGAAGGCCTGAAGCAAGGCACGTATCAAATCCAGATTGATCTTAGGCCGGATGTGGAAACCGAAGCCCTTGCCCAGCGACTTGTTAAGGCCAAAGCTGGCCAGTCGATTTCGACGGCACTTAAAAGCCATTTGAAGCTAGCGCCTCCCGCCATTGCATTGATGCGCGAGGCGACGGGCAACAAGCTGCCCGCCACCGCTATGGGGCTAGCACGCTTGATCAAATCGCTCCCCATCGAGTTGACAGGTCTTGCCGGACTAGAGCGCGCAATATCAACCGCCGGCGGGATCAATCAGGATAGTGTCGACGAGCATCTGATGTTGACGACACGCCCGGGGGTCTTTGTTGCCGGTGAAATGCTCAACTGGGATGCTCCAACTGGAGGCTATCTTTTGCAGGCCTGCTTCTCAAGTGCCATCTTGGCAGCCAAGGGGATCGACGCTTGGGTCCAAAAGGGCGTGGATCAGAGCTGAACGCCGTCTTGCCATACGTGGATCAGATTGGCATCGCCATCCAATTGCACAAAATCAGCCCGTGCACCCACCGCCAGGCGACCGACTTGGCCTTCCAGGCCTATAGCCCGCGCTGAAGTATGGCTGGCCATCTGCAACGCGTCGGTCAGCCCAATGCCGACCTGACGCGTCATGACGCCTATCGCGTCATGCAGGGAGAGGTTAGAGCCAGCCAAGACCCCGTCGGGGGTGTAACACGTCAGCCCTCGCGCAAAGATTTTCTCACCCTTCAACTCAAACCAATCCTGACCCGAGCCCAAAGTTGGCATGGCGTCACTGACCAAAACCGCTCGCTCAGGTCCAAGCAGGCGGGCCACAAGAGCCATATTGGCGACATGAACATGCACCCCATCGGCAATCAGACCCGAGAAGGAAGTTGGGCTCGATAAGGCCGCTCCAACGACACCCGGGGCTCGGCTGACAAGCTGGCTCATGGCATTAAAGATGTGGGTGAAACCCCGAAGCCCCTCTGCCTCTGCCGCGATGATTTGCTCATAGCTCGCCTCGGTATGGCCGGCGAAAACCACAGCACCGCGACGGACAAGCTCAGCAATCGCCCCCGGAGGAGCGGTTTCTGGTGCCAAGGTAATCAGGGTCTTGCCGCGCTTAAGGCTTGTCAGGAGTTCAATGGCATTCTGGTCGAGGACTTTGAATTTCGACGCGTCATGCACACCCTTGCGACTGGCGTTCAGAAAGGGCCCCTCAAGATGAATACCCAGAATGCCTGGCAACCCAGCTTCAATGGCGGCATCAACAGCCGCGATGGCTTGGGCCACCTTGTTTAGATCGTCAGAGATCAATGTGGGCAGAAGCGAAGTCGTACCAAATTTCGCATGGGCCTTTGCAATGGTCGCGATGGTTTCAACGGTCGGCGTATCATTGAAGAGAGCGCCACCACCACCATTGACCTGTATGTCGACAAAGCCCGGCGAGAGTATGTCCCCACTTAAATCATAACGGTCATAGTGCGCTGGTATGGCCAAGTCGGGCCCAATTGCTTCAATCGTGCCGCACGAGACAAGTAGGGTTTGGCCTGAAACGATTTGCTCGCCAAGCGCAAAGCTCCCATTTAGAAAAGCAATAGGGGTCATTGTGTTTCTGTGACTTTATTGAGCCAAGGCGGCGCATCGGGGTTTCTCCCACGCGCACGGGCCAATGCCTCCGCGCAGGCATAAAAGGAAGAAACCTGGCATAATGGCGCAATGAGTGGATGAAGCCCAACCTGCGTTGGTAAGTCGATGGCACCGGGAAGCGGCCCGCCCGAGGCAAATACGCGGGCATGGCGGGCTGAAAACTCCTCACTCAAGGCCGGGAAACTGGCTGCGGCTTCATCCATCGGCGCAATCATGATCACGGGGAACCCAGCCTCGACAATTGCCATAGGCCCATGGCGAACTTCGGCGGCAGAGAAGGCTTCAGCGTGCAGCGCACTGGTCTCTTTCAGTTTGAGGGCGATCTCATGGGCAATCCCAAAGGTCAGACCTCGACCGATTACAAACAGGCTCTTGGCCTGCAAAAGCGCGTCACCCAGTTTGGACCAATCACGTGCGAACGCGTCACGAATATGGTCGCCAGCTTCTTCTAGCGCCTTCAGAAGCGCTGCATCCTCACTCCACTCAGCCACCAAATGAACGATAGCAGCCAGCGAAGCGATGTAGGATTTGGTTGCGGCAACGGCCAGCTCAGGACCAGCATGGAGTGGCACGAACACATCAGCGGCTTTGGCGGCAGGTGAGTTGGCATCATTGACCATCGCCACGACAAACGCCCCCGCCTTCTTTGCAAAAGCGATGGACGTCAAAATGTCAGGGCTTTTGCCAGACTGAGAAATGACAACAAATAGCGCACCATCTAGGTCGCTAAGCAGTCTGCCAAAGATTGAGGACGTCGAGGGCGCATGGGAAGCAACCAGCACGCCAAGCCTTGTTTCAATCGCATATTTAGCAAAGCCTGCTGCATGGTCGGAAGACCCCCGCGCGCAGGTCAGCACAAGGCGGGGCCTTTGCGCGCGCAGACGCGCGCCCAAGTCTCTCATCAGGATCTTATTCGCTTGAAATTGGCGGCGAACAACCTGACCGGCATCGCGTGCCTCAGACCACATCAAGGTGCTTGAATGCTTCAAAGGGACTCTCCTAATGTAGCCTCATGTGACGTGACTCGTCGCAGGAGCCCAGTGATCTGCTAGATGGTCTTGATAAAAGTTTTTTGAAGTTAGGAGCTGAAGCTATGGCTTATTGGCTGGTGAAGAGCGAGCCCGACAGTTTCTCTTGGGCAGACCAAGTGGCCCGGGGCGACAAGGGTGAACCGTGGACCGGCGTGCGCAACCATCAGGCCAAGAATTTTCTGAAACAAATGGCAGCTGGGGATTTGGCTTTCTTTTATCATACCGGTGATGAGAAGCAGATTGTCGGCGTGGTAGAAGTGATCAAGACCGCCTATCCAGACCCAACCGACCTTTCGTGGTTTGCGGTTGATGTTGTCGCGCGCGACCCATTGAAGAGGCCTATCTCGCTAGCGCGCATCAAAGCCGACCCGGCCTTATCAGAGCTCGCTTTGGTGAAATCGCCTCGCCTCTCTGTCCAGCCCGTATCAGACGACCATTGGCACCATCTGTTGAGCAAAGGCTAATTGGCTTTAGCTTTGAATATCCTTCCATAGGCCAAGAAATTGAAAGTTGATGCCAAAATTGTGCCAGCTGCCATTGCCAGTAGCAGGGGAAGGTTCGCGAAAGTGGCGCATACAAAAACCAGATAATTGATTAAGAGGCCGATCAGGCTTGCGACCACATAAGCAAACACTTCCTGTAAACTGGGCCAGCCTGTCGCGGCAAAAGTAGCTTGCCGATTGAGAACAAAGGTGAAAAGCACCACCACGATCAAAGACAGGGCGCGACTGAGATAGACATCAAGGCCGAGGTGAACCAAAGCAAAAACCAGACCTGCGTCCAAGACAAAAGCCAATCCGCCCACCACCACAAAGCGGAAGATGCGGGCCGAAGTTGAGGAAGCCTCAAAGAGCTCTGTTAGCTTCACACGGGAACTTTCGTACTATTTGGCCCATTAAGTGCCGAAGGAGTCAGCCACCAACAAAGCTGCAGAGAGATCGGACTGTATCAGCCATCCCCGCTCTTCATCGCAGATTCAGGCTTCTTTGTCAGATGGAATTCCCACATGCTGGGTTCTGTTCATAGACCGCAGCGCACTTTATGCAGTTCTGGTGCGACGTAACCTACGGTGTCTCAAGTCGATGTCTCTTGCTGAATCTTCAAATCCGACTGAACCGGCCCCTAAGACTTCCCCAGTCAGGCTTTTATTTCGGTTCGTCCTTGTTGGCGCGATTCTGGTTGCCGCCTATCAGATGCTCGGTCCCTATTGGACGCGGGTTTCGGCGTGGAACTTGTCTGATAATGACGATGCCATGCGCGTTCTTCAGGTGCGAGACTGGCTGGCAGGGCAAGCTTGGTTTGACGTCTCCCAACATCGCTTTACCGAGCATCCTGTTAGCAACATCCATTGGTCTCGCATCGCCGACCTACCCCTTGCTTTGACGACGCTGATTACCAGTCTGGTGTTTGGCCAATCCTTGGGTGAAAAGGCTGCAGCCTTTTTGACCCCCATGTGGTTGGGGGTGATCTATGTCATCATCGGGACAAAGGCGTCGGTCGCCTTGGGCGGAAAGAAGGCATTCTTGCCAGCGATCTTTTTGATCACCTGTGCGCCCGCCGTTTTGACCTATTTCTTGCCCGGACGCGTCGATCACCACGGACTGCAACTCATCTTCCTCGCAACCGCCTTGTGGGGATTGGTGGCCGGTAGCCACAAAATGGCGGCGTTGAGCGGGATCGCAATCGCATTAGGCATTGGCGTCGGTTTAGAAGCGCTGCCGTTACAGATTGTGTTGATTGGTTGGGTGGCGATGCGCTGGGCCTTGCGCGGCGAGATAGTCCAGCGTGAAACGCGCTGGTTTGCTGCAAGCCTCGGGATGGCTTTAGCGCTTTGCTTTGTCGCCACGGTCCCAGAGGCGAAATGGGCGGCACCCGTTAATGATGCCATCGGCCGCGGCCATGCCGTTTTGGGCTTGCTTGGGGGCTTATTATTGGCGTTGGCGACATTTCTGCCGACAACGCGTCTGGGTCCCAAAGCCGGCAGCGTCGCGCGTCTCGTGCTCTTGACGGTAATTGCTGGCGTAGTTCTTTCTGGTGTGCGTGTTTTCCCAGAAGTGATTGTGCCGCCTTATGACCAGATTGACCCGCTATTGAAGCGCCTATGGCTGAATAATGTCACCGAAGCCGCACCGATGATGAAGGCCAAATTGAGCGGGATTCTTGCCTTTGCGCTATTTCCAATCTTGGCGGGCATTGCCAGCATTGTCGCGCTTTTGTGGGCGAAGGATAAAGAGCGGGACTTATGGATTCTGGCGGCGCTGACGATTTTCGTCTCGGCCGCGCTCGCCGTCTTCTGGCAAGGGCGTTCGGCTGGCCTTGCGACCACAGTTTCTGGGATCATGGCAGCCGCTCTCATTGGCAAACTGATGGAGCAGGTCAACTTCAAGACGGCCCTAATCGTGGCTGTCATTGTGAATCCAATTATCCCGGGCTTTGTTGGGTCTAAGGTCGCCGAATATTTTGAGCCCAAGATCAGCAAATTTTCGACCGGCGGTGGCGCAGGATGCTTTACCGAACGGTCCTTTAGCGCCCTAAAGGCTCAGTCCCACGGTCTGGTTGTGGCTCCCATTGATATGGGCTCGCGCATTTTGTTGACGACCCAGCATCGGGTGCTTGCTGTCCCCTATCACCGGAATAATAAGGGCAATCTAGCCTCTTACCGCTTGTTCATGGCTAAGCCAGATGTCGCCATGACCATGGCGAAGGATCTTGGTGCATCCTATTTGGCGATTTGTACCAAGTCGGCAGAGGTCGCCATTTTGTCGCGAGAAGCTCCTAAGGGCTTGATGGCTGAACTTAGGGATGGACGTGTTCCCGCTTGGCTAACCCCGATTGAAAAGCCTAAAGGCTCTAACGTCCAGGCTTTCAGGGTAAATCTTGACTAATCGGGAATCGGTGGTTGATCCCCCGTCATTAAGCAAGCTGAGCTTCAGCTTCAGCTAACTAATCCAAGAAAATTATTGATTTGATATGTTTTTTTGTCTCATCAACCACGTGGCCTTTCCTGTCTGAGTCGCATTGATTCGGGGTATTGCACACCGCCGCCCTGTCGTGGTTGAAGAGCCTCTCAGAATTGGAGAAGCCTGTGTCAAAGCGCCAGAAAGGGCCCCTGCCCTATCCCGCCCCCGGAATTGGTGCCGCTTGGATTGGCGATAGCCCTATCTTTGGCTTTGGCGATGGGATGTTAAAGCTGGGTGAGGCACGCGTTCAGTGCCACGATGGCGGGATGCTCGCCATGCAAGCAAGCCCGGACGGTCAATCGATCTGGACGGCAGGCGATGATGGCAGACTTGTGCAAGTCGATAGCCAAGGACAAGTTCACGAACGACTTCACGTGCCGCGCAAATGGCTCGACTCGTTGGCGATCTCTACAGATGGCAGCTTTGTCGCCGTCGCGGCGGGCCAAACCGTGCATGTCGTTGGCCAAAATGGCGGTCCGCAGGAATTGCGCCCGCCCAAAGGACCAACAGCACTCACCTTCGCTCACGACAGGCAAGAGCTTGCCATCACCCATAGCGGCGGCGTGAGCCTGTTTGAGCTGCCGTCTGGAGAGTTGGTCCAAGAAATTCCCTGCGCCGGTGGGCCGATCTCTGTGGCCTATGGCGCAGACGATGCATTTTTGTTTGTCGGCCTATCAGAACCCGCTTTGGCAGGATGGCGTCTTCAAGATGGTCAGGCCTTCAAAATGGGTGGCTATCCGGCGAAGCCGCGCCACCTCGTCCAGAACAAGACGGGCTCGGTCCTTCTAACCTCTGGCGGCCCTGCCCTGCTCGCATGGCCGATTGTGGCAGGCAAAGGTCCAATGGGCCAATCGGCTGGTGTCTACCGGCCTCGCCTGGGATTGGTGACGGCGGTCGCGATTCATGAAACGCGGGTCTTGGTTGGCTGGTCGGATGGCGGGGTGGACCAAGTTGATCTCTCGTCAGGCAAGACTGGCTTCTTGGCAGGGCCTCGCCCTCGCACTGAGCTTCTGGACGATCCCCGGAAGATGCGCCGTTCGATCCTAAGCCTTGCCTTCCATGCGTCTGGCAAACGCCTCGCCTATGTGGGCGAAGATGGCAGCTTTGGCCATCAATGGCTTCAGTAAATGGGTCAGGCGCTTTAATCCGGGCTTGGGCACATCTTGATGTGTGCCCAATAGCCCCCTTAGAAAGACTCTTAATAGAACAGTTAAAGAGTTAAGCGCCTGAGAAGTGCCTTTTAAGGTCTTATCTTCAAAGGGTTGCAGCGACCCCATGCGGGCGTTCCCCCGTGGATTAGCGTCCGATACCCCGAAGCCCCTGTGGGTGTTCCACCGCCAGTCCGGCGCCCGTTCCCCCGACAATAAGTGGGTGTTCCCCCGTGAGGTTGGGTTGCGGTTTTGGCCACATTTGATTTTCGATCGGCCTCTAAAATTTCATCTCGGACGTACGTACATTGTATAACTAATTACGGGCAAGTTGGGCACATTCTCCAACTGACAGAGCTAACACGCTTTCCGTCAATACAAGTTATGGCGATTACGCCCCTTCGCCAACTTGAGTCACTATAATAGTAGGTGATGCCCTTTGTAGGCAGGCCTCGTCTTAGATAAAACCTTCCATTGGCCTTTTCGAACCGATACGGGCCTCTCACACCCAAAGCGCGTAATCGTGTGCCTGCCAGTTCGATTGGATCGCCAATATTGATCCCCGCGACTGCGCCTTTTATCATGGAACCTGACCCATTGTCGACGAAAACTAGTCTATCAAGTGGGCTGAACCAGCCAAATCGAATGGCTGTCGCACTAAGCAAGATCGCAAGGGCAAGCATAAGACGGGTGTTACGTGTCGACATTGCAAGAGTTTACCCCACAGCCAAATTCGTAGACAAATATGGGCAGGCGTGAAGGATGCGCCCTCAAAGTGGGTGATACCCCGTCTGCCTAGAGAAGGAGGTCGCCTTGTTTTTTGGCGATTGTGTCGGCGTATAATTGGTCAAATTCTATGATGGCGTCGGAAATAGCTGTGCGTTCGCCGGCGTCGCGACGGATGAAGTGGGCAGCGGGGGAGCCGTCGGCGGCTTTGACAATGGTCATGCTATATTCGGGCAATTCGTCACGCAGTGCGATCTTGCGCATCATGCGCGCAAATTCCTTGGGTTCGGAGTCAGAGCCGGTTTTGTCTTTCAGGACAGAGAAGCGGCACAGCCAGCCCTTCTTTTGATCGCCAGCATGCTTGCGTGCAATTCGGTAAAGGGCGCGCTCCAGCCCACCGGTCAGGCTGAAATAGTCGGGGTGCATGGTCAGCAATTGCTTTTCTTGCGTCACCCCTTCGTAGATCCAGTTCGATAAGGTGATGCGCAGCGCGCGCGGTTGTTCGGTGATGGGGTCGACTTCAATGTCCCACTCATCAATCCAGGAGAAGCGACGGTCCCTGCCCCGCTTGGCGCGTAGCGAAGTGAAGATCGTGGTCGAGGCCAAACGGTCGAGTGCGGCGCGCAGTTCTTGATAGCCCTTGCCACCTGTGTCGCGCTTGATGGCGCGCAACAAATCATAGGCGGTGGTGCGCAGCGTGCGCGGCAGATCATTGACGCCCTGCTGCTTCAGCCGGTTTAGGGCACTCGCTGCCCAGATCAGAATATCGGCGTCCCAGATCGTGGCCATGCCATAGGCAGGCACTGCTTCAACCTTTACCCAGACTTCGCCATCGGGGCTGCGGTAATCGATGGGTTTGAGGCGCTTGCGCTTTTGCAGCGAGAAGAAGGGCCGCTCCATCGTCTCCCGCTGATCTTTCAACGGGATGTCGTGCACCATCGGGATGAAGAAATCGAACTGAGGATCATCTTTGCGTCGCGCGGACATAGCTGTCTCTCTCTTTCGAATATTGCCACTGTGCTCGCACGCGAGAGGGCAAAAGTATATCCTTGGTGACGTACCAAATAATGCAGATAAGGCGTGTCCCGATTCTGGGCTTTGACCAAGCGAATCGGGCTTTTTGGATCGTGTTTGAGCAATCCTATCTGATTCTGCGGTTGCGCAGGATAAATCAGGCTTGCACAGCCATTCAGGTGGAGCCGTTGACCTGTCAGCGTGTGGACACGTCTTCAGGTCGCCACGTCGTCGTAACGGGGCCTCTGCCCTGATGCGGGTCTTGGATTAGCGCTCACCCATCGGGTGCTTGCCATAGTGGCGCAGGACGAAATCGAGGCCCTCACCCACCAGATGCTGCACAGTGACGTCCCGTTCTGCGGCTAAGATGCGCAGCGAGCGCGAGAGTTCCGGGCTGAAATAGCCTGCAACCATGACCCGGCCATCGCGGGCCTTGACCTTTTGAGGCACGGGCATCGCAAAATTGGGTGGCGCGAAGACCGGCGCGGGTGCCATGGGCTCGGCTATCGCGGCCGGGGCTGGGGCAAACTGCGGCTCTGCAGCTTGCTGGCTGTCCTGATTTGCCGGAGCCGTCATCTGGTATGGGTTTGTATTGGGTTGTGCTGCTACGGCGGCGAGACGCGCTGCGAGGCTTGGTGCTTTGGCCATCTATGTCCCCTTCCCTATCGCTAGAATGTGATGATTAGGCCGCTTGGGCGACAGCTTGTGTTTTGGTGAGGCGGCCCATCATCCAGTCAAAGACGGCATCGACTTCGCTGGCGGCTTTACAGCCAGGCTCATATTCACTGGCAGTATGGCCATCCACGACCGCGTGACGGAAGGCGGCCCGTTCTGTCAGGCAAACCGGAGCCAGAGGCATTCCAATGCCGCGGACAACAGCGGCGGCATCTTCGACCAAGGCGGCAGCCCGCGGTGGGACGGCATTAAAAATCGTATAGGCGGGTTTTTGCGCGATGCGCATCAATTCGCCGGTGGTCTTGATGGCGTGAAGGTCAAAGGCGCTGACACGCGTCGGCACCAAAACCAGATCAGCAGCACGTGCGGCCGACACGGCTGCGGCGTCAGCGGCTGGTGGGCTGTCTAGGATGCAAAGATCCACGCCGGCTTGGGCGGCTTCCTGCAAAGTTGCCTCCAGGCGGGTGTAGGGGGTGGCTACGACGGCGGGATTATCCCCTCCCCGCCAGTCGCCCCATTGTGCAGCTGTGGCCTGAGGGTCGAGGTCGATCAAAGCCACCGAGAGACCCTTCCGGGCGGCTGCTACGGCGAGGTGAACCGATAAAGTGGTCTTACCTGCCCCACCTTTTTGGCTGACTATGGCTACTATATGCATCTTCCTACCTCCTCGTGTCCACATGCGGCCATGTGGTAAGTTCGGCGCGTCGTCATTTGGGATCGCCCACATTTGGAGGCCCCCACAAGTGGGCATTGGAGACATGGCGAGGTGTTGCCCTGTCCGAGGTTGGACTTGTTGAAAAGTCGTTTCCTCCCCGTGTCCACATGTTGAAACCCTAGACTTTAAACCTTAACGAATCCTTATCGTCCATCTGAAAATTCGCCCCTGAGACGACTTGAAGCGCGGGACGGTAATCTGGTCGTCTTTGGGCAATCAGGGGACTAGTGGTCGATTTCTGTGCCGCGCAGGGGCAGATGAGGGACCTGGCGGTGCTTATGAAGGGAGTTCGCGCAAGTAGAAGGGCTTTTTGCGGCTCCAGCACCCCTTTTGGTGGCCAGAAGTTGGTCAATAGACGGGTCGCGGACGTGTCCACACGAAGACACATCCCCGCGCTGAGTCGTGGGCTTGTGGGCCTATCCGATTGTCGAGTTGCGGAGGTGCGGACTAGCGGACGCATCGACACGTCTACCTGCTAGATCTGTCCACGCGCCCGCGTGCACCCCATGTGGACGTGTTGGCTAAAAAATCGGCTGCAAGGGGGCTAAAAGGGGAGGGGGAGGACGCGATGTTCGTGTCGCGGCGCTGCTCAGCGACGCGCCGTCACCAATCAGCAGGCAAGAAGCCGCGAGCCCGAGCCTCCAATAGCAAACTCAAGTCGTAGGGGGATCACACACGCAAGCAAGGCCACCTAGGCGGAGGAAGCGTCAGCAAAAAGCGGGCTCGGAAGTGGCTTTATACTTATCGCAACTGGCATAAAGCGCCAGCGCCATGGTTTGCGCATCGGCATTGCGTGCCATAGCCCAGACGGGGTCAGCCTGCTTCCAATCTGGCTCGCCATTGCCAGCATTACGCCAAATCCAAGCCACCGCATCATGGATCAGATCATCGAGAATGATGTCCTGATCAACGCGGTAGTCCGGATCACGTTCGTGACGGTTGGCCAGGACATTCAGCGCTTCGAGGCAGAAGGTGCGATAGGCGGGGTCGGGGATTGTCTCTAAACGCACCTCAATCTCCAGCGCGAAATCCTTCTCCCAAGCCGTCAGGTCCGATCGGGCGACCGCGGCATCCAGTCGATTATTCGCGCCAAAAACAATGCCCGGGCAAACATGGAGGAGGGACCAAAGCCGCGCGAAAAAGTCGCTGCCGACACGGGTCAGAACGCCCAGACGCTCGCGCCATTGTTCCCAGTCGCTGCCGATCAACTGTGCCGAGGGTGTCAAAGCAAAGGTCGGGGCAGGTGAGACGACCGCCCGCACCGACGGCGTTTCGAGCAGGATCGCCTTGACGCGGTCAAAAAGAACACTCGGGGGTTCTGCAACCAGATTCTCCATGCCGCCAGTTTCTTCTTGGCCAAGTCGATCAACAATCTCGGTCAAGCGAATGGTGCGCATCCCGCGCACGGCATTAGAGTCAGACTTAGAAAATAGCCCCAAAGCTTGCAGCACTTCTTGGGCGATCACCGCATGCAGTTTGGAATGCAGGCCCTCTTCGATCATCGTCACCAAATCGCCCTCCGGCACCGGACGCGTGATGACGCGCCCTTCGCCAAGGCCTAAGCGCCGCAGACGCACCACAATGTCCTTCGCCGAATCTTGCAGACGTGGATCGGTACGCTTTAGCCAAGCCGCGCCGCGTCGTGCCGTTGCCCAATCTCCGGCTTTCCCAGCAGCTCCATAGGTGCGCTCGACTTCCGCATGGTCACCCGACGCGATCGCTTCATCCAGACTACGGCCAAAGCCATTGTCTAAAGGCAGCGGCAAACTGGAATGATCGCCCCCACCCGGTTCGGAGGGCAAAAGCGAAGTGATCGACTTTGGCTTGGCCTGTGCGCGCAGAACTTCGTCAATCTGGACCAACTTCGTGCGGGCAAAGTCAACTTGGCCGCGTTGCACTTCGTGAAGCAGATCAATCAGGCGGTCAACGCCCGTGCCTTGCATGGCGGTAGCATCGACGCACAGGATAAAGATGGGATTGTCCTGTCCGCGCCAATGTCGGGAGACATAACGTAAATCACCCCGCAGGCGGCGCGCACGGGCAGCAGCATCATAGCGGATATGGTGGTCATGGGCTTCTAGAAGTGTGGCTGAGAACAACACGTGCCGCCCATCGGCCTCATAGACATAGGCATTGGCGATTGGTCCAAGGCGCTTGTCAGGGCGACCTGTTAGTCGCAATTGCGCATTTGTCCCGATCTGGCTCCAGACGCTGACCAAATCCCCCGCCGGGCGAATGATTACGTCGGAGCCAAGTTCGCTCATTTGATCACATAGGAGACCCAAGGCTTGCAGCTTGGCAGCGGTCTCCTCGTCTTCGGCGACGATAGCAAAGGCGATTTCAGGCTGATGCGTCCGGTTTAGATGATGGCGACGACCCAAGGGGTCTATGTTTTCGGGCGCAAGTAAGCCCTCTTGCAGCATGGCCCCGAGCGCCCAAAGCGACTGCGCCCATAGAAGCGGCAAATTGGCATTGGCAACACGGTCTTGACTGCCTGGAGCGGCAGCTTCTGCTTCCACCGCATCGGCCTCGACATAATAAAGCTCGGGCAGAAGGGGCAAGCCATCGCGCATTTGGAATAAAGGTTCCAGCCGATCTGCCCAAGCCCCAGCCCCGCGCGGATCACCCGTCATCTCTGCGTCAACGAGCAAATAGGTAAAGAAGAGTGGCCATTCGGATTCGATATTGGCGAATTTTGAGAGTTCGCCCGCGTGATAGTGCAGCCGGTGTTCGTCTTCCACGGTGGTCTGGTGGCCATCGCGCAAGAAACGCTTACAGCCATACCGGCCCGCAAGGCGATCCAAGATCCGTCCGCGCG
The DNA here is from genome assembly GCA_041160865.1 of Pseudomonadota bacterium. GTDB lineage: Bacteria > Pseudomonadota > Alphaproteobacteria > Caulobacterales > Aquidulcibacteraceae > Aquidulcibacter. The sequence goes on from JBEAVQ010000023.1 coordinate 18,660, forward strand.
TGTGAGAGATCAGCACTTTGTCGTCGACTGCAAAGGCAGGCCAGCCGACAACGGCGAGGAGGGCGGCATCGGTTTCCTTTGACGCGGATTCACCTGGCAATAAGACCTGCAAGGTCTCACGAGCGCGTGCGATATCGTCAGCTGGCACGCGGATAGGGCCACGAGCCTGACAGCCAAATTCTAGCCCATCCATGGCTTCCAGCGCGGCTTTGGCGATGCCAACAGAGCTGGCATTGATCTCAACCACGCCGTCATTGGATTTGCGGCCACGTTCCCAAATTCCATAATCGGCAATCCGGTAAGCTGGCCCGATATAATGGACGAGGTTTTGCACGAAATCGACCTCATCGGCGGTTTCTACGATTGTGAGACCGCCGGCGGTCATTTGCGCCAAGAACAACAAGAAGAGGGAGGTGGCATCAATTTGAAGATGGCCCCAATGGGCATCGCCCACCACTGGCTTGCCCGTCGCAGCATCATATTTGGCATGCAGGCCATCAAGCGGGTCTTGGGTATATTTGAACTTTTCAACTTTGTCGGCCTGACCCATCATGGCCGACAAGAGGCCGCGCATCAGTCGGACGACGCTTGCCTCTAATTGGGTCGTACGCTCTGAACCGGGATCTAGACGCTTATAGGCACAAGCAAGGCCCCAAGCCCCAAGGATTGAATAGACGTTGTCGCGCACCCACGCGTGCGCATAATCCCCATGAACGGTTTTGGCCGTACTGGCTGGCAAAAGGCCTGCTTCAGCGCTCAATCGCTTTAGAAAAATCGCGTCAATATGGTCATACCAATGACCGAGACGCGCTTCCAAGTCTGGGGTTTGTGCGTTCATGTGGGTCAGCGTCCGTACTCTTTCGCCAGGTCAAGCAGCTTCTTGCGACCGGCTGGCGTAAAGTCAGATGCCTCAAACCGCCAGTTCCAATTATCTTCAATGGTCCCCGGCGTATTCATGCGACCATTGCCATCTAGGCCAAAAACATCCTGTAACGCGATGATAGCAAGGTTTGATCCAGACTGCATGGCCAACTCAATAAAACGCCAATGCAGGTCGGTGCCGTCCCCACCGAGAAGCTCTAACGCGGCCGCCGCTTCACGTGGCGCATCATTGGCCCGCTCAGCGGCTTCACGGCCGTCATTCTTGAACCAGCCAATCACGGTATTATTGTCATGCGTGCTGGGATAGCAGACGGTTGCGGCGGGATAATGGTAGGGGTGGCGCTCATCGCGCGGGGGGCCATCGCCAAACTCGAACTCAAGGATTTTGAGACCGGGAAACGCGAACTTGTCGCGCAGGGTGATGACGTCCTCGGTGATATGACCCAAATCCTCCGCGATGACCTTCAAGTCGGGTAGGGCCGTCATGATGGCGGTGAACAAGGCATCACCTGGCACATCAACCCATTGGCCATTGATCGCAGTGGTCTCGCCAGCAGGTGTCTCCCAGCACGAGGCAAAGCCACGGAAATGGTCGATCCGCACGGCATCGGCAAAATCGAGCAAGCGGCGCATGCGCGCTACCCACCAAGTAAAGCCATCTTCGGCCATCTTATCCCACTCATAAATGGGATTGCCCCAAAGTTGGCCTGTGGCACTGAAATAGTCCGGGGGAACGCCCGCTCCGACGCGGGTGTTAAAGTCGGCATCCAGTTTAAACAGATCGGGTCGGGCCCAGACGTCGGCTGAATCATGGGCGACGAAGATCGCCATGTCGCCAATGACCATGATCCCTTTTGAGGCTGCATATGCGCGCATGCGCTGCCAGCGCAGATCAAATAGGAATTGCAGGGCCTCAATCGCGGCAATCTCAGAGGCGAGCGACTTGCGCGCTTCTACTAAAGCCTTAGGCTCTCTCCGGCGCAGATCATCTGGCCAATGCATCCAGCCTTGGCGCTGACGTGAAACCGAAATGGCTTCAAACAAGGCATAATCATCCAGCCAAGCCTTACCATGCTTGGCCTTAAATGCGTGAAGGCCGCTGGCCAGTGGATGGTCGGTTTGGGCCGACAAGCGGCTGCCAGCTAAAGCCAAAACTTCCAGACGGGCAGGGACCGTAACGTCATAATCGACTTTGATTTGCGGTAAGCTCTTAAGGTGCGCGACCTCGTCCACGGACAACAGCTTGGCTTCAACCAAGCCGTCTATGTCAATCAGAAGTGGATTGGCGGCAAAGGTTGTGGTGGCGGAATAGGGGCTCGCATTATTGCCGGTCGCATTAATTGGCAGGATTTGCCAAAGTTTCTGCCCAGACTCCGCCAAGGCATCAATGAAGGCCATCGCTTCATCGCCGATTTCGCCAATCCCATAAGGGCCAGGCAGGCTGGTTGGGTGGAGCAAAATGCCACTGACGCGTTCAAAAGCCATGTCCGGTCTTTCCGATTGTTCTAGAGGTGTCACGCGAAAACACGATTAAAGTTCGTGCAGGAAGTTCGATGGTTTGGCCGCCCGCGGCCACTTGATCTTGGGTTGGACGAATGGGGTCGGCAGTCGTCAGCGCCATACGCCACACACCGGTTCCAGTGGGTGGTAAGATAAAGGCCGCATCCTCAAGGCTTGCGTTAAACAGGATTAGCCAACCGCGCGGCTCATAAACGGCGGCAAAGCACTGGGTCTTGTCGTCCATCCAATCCTTTTGGGTCATCAGATTGCCCCACACACTCCACCACGTAATGGTAGGCTCACGCTCACCCGGGCCATTGGGATGGCCATCTGGGAAGCCCGCAAACATCTCCTTGCGCAGCGCAATGAGCTGCTTGGTAAAGGCCAAGCGTTGGGCCCCGAGGCGCGAGCTGGGTAGACGCCAGTCCAGCCAGCTGATCGAATTGTCTTGGGCATAGGCATTATTATTGCCACCTTGCGTCCGGCCCATCTCATCGCCTGCCAACAGCATGGGCGTGCCAAAACTTAAAAGGACGCTGGCCAGCATGTTGCGGGCTTGGCGTTCGCGCAATTCTTCGATTCCGCGATCAGAAGTTTCGCCTTCGACCCCATAATTGGATGAGAAATCGTGGTCACCACCGTCTCGATTATTCTCACCATTGGCGTGATTGTGCTTTTGCGAAAAACGCGTGAGGTCGAAAAGCGGGAAGCCATCGTGGCACGACACGAAATTGATGCTGGCCTCAACCGGCTTGCCCTTATTGCGAAACAAATCAGGGGTGCCTGCTAAAGCCTTGGCAAAGTCGCGCACCTTGTCCGAGTCGCCGCGCCAGAACTGCCGGATGGAATCTCGGGCTTTACCGTTCCAGTCCGCCCAGTCCGGCGGAAAGTCCCCGACATAATAGCCCCCTGCTGCATCCCACGCTTCGGCAATGAGTTTGACATCTTTTAGGCGAGGATCTTGGCGGACCGCATCAAAGAAATGTGCCTCGCGGCTGAAATGGCCAGCCTCGTCTAGGGCGAGGGAAGGGGCGATGTCAAAGCGGAAGCCATCTAGGCCGTAACATTGCACCCAATGCGCCAGCGATTCCACAATCAAATTCTGTACTTGGGGATGGGCCGCATTTAAAGTGGCACCGCAGCCGCTGATATCGGCGTAGCGGCTCAAGTCTTTTGGGTTGAGGCGGTAGTAAGACGCATTGTCGATCCCGCGATAGGATAGCGTTGGACCGTGCCGATTGCCTTCGCAGGTATGATTATAGACCACATCCATCCAGACATCGAGATTGCGCGCATGGGCGTTTTGAACAAAGGCGCGCATTTCGCCGATCGGCTCTCCAGACGCATATTCTCCATGGGGAACAAAGTAATTGAGCGTGTTATAGCCCCAATAATTCTTCAGGCCCTGATCGACGAGAAACTTATCGTGGACGAACTGATGTATGGGCAAGAGCTCGATCGTCGTAATGCCCAGCGCACTCAGATAGTCGAGGGCTGCGGGACTGCCGAGGCCCGCGAACGTGCCGCGTTCCTTTTCGGTTAGGCCAGGCAGCTGCATCGTAAAGCCCTTCACATGCAGCTCATAAATCAGCGTCTCGCGCCAAGGCTTTGCTTTATGGCGGGGCAGCGGGGTGATGGCGGGGGGATCCACCACAACAGACTTTAGGCAAGTTGGCGCATTGTCGCGATTATCTGGCATCCCGTCAGGATGATGGCCTTCATAAAAATAGCCAAAATGCTCCGGCCCCCAATGAAACTCCCCAGCTAGTGCTTTCGCATAAGGATCGAGCAAAAGCTTTTGGGGATTGAACAAATGGCCTTGGTCGGGCCGGTAGGGCCCGTGGACGCGGTAGCCGTACACGGTACCCGCTCCAAGCTTGGGCGCAAAGCCATGCCAGATGTCGCCTTTGCGAGCCGGGAGGTCGGCGCGCGCAATCTCGTGCTTTCCATCGCTTGAAAACAAGACCAGCTCAACCCGCACGCCATGGGCACTAAACAACGCGAAGTTCACGCCACCCTCACCGAGCGTCCCGCCCAATTGATTTGGGTTGCCTGGTTCCAGTCGCAGCACCATTGCGTTACCGTTTCCTATGCCGGAACGAGATAGAGGCCAGCAAGTGGTGGCAGGGTCAGGACGATGGAAGCCGTTTGGCCATTGAAGGGCGATACTTCGGCCTCGACTTGGTTCGGGCCGTCAAAATTGGACCCGTCATAGGCGGAGGAGTCCGTGTTCAGGATCACCTTCCACGCCCCGCCATGGGGCACGCCCACGCGGTATTCAACACGCGGTACCGGGGTCATATTGATGAGGGCTAGCACTTTTTCTGACCGATCATGGTTCCAACGCAAGAAGGCAAAAACCGATACATCAGCGGCGTCTGCTTGCACCCACTCAAATCCCGACGGGTCGCAATCGCGTTGGTGCAAGGCAGGTGTAGCTCGATATATCTTGTTCAAGTCCCGGACCAGCGACTGAACGCCCTTGTGGCTTGGCTGATCTAACAAGTGCCAATCAAGGCTACCTTCATGGTTCCACTCAGCGACTTGGCCAAATTCCGCGCCCATAAACAAAAGTTTCTTGCCGGGATGGGCCCACATCAAAGCATAATAAGCGCGTAAGTTGGCATAACGCTGCCAATCATCCCCGGGCATGCGCGAGAAGATCGAGCCTTTGCCGTGAACCACTTCGTCATGGCTGAGTGCCAGCATGAAGTTCTCTGACCACGCATAGGCAAGCCCAAAGGTGATCTCACCATGGTGCCAAGCGCGGTGGATGGGATCGCGGCTCATATACTGGAGCGTGTCATGCATCCAGCCAAGGTTCCATTTGAACCCAAAGCCAAGCCCACCGTCGTACGTTGGCTTGCAGACACCAGCCCAAGCCGTGGATTCTTCGGCTATCATCATGATGCCATCGGCTTCGCCATAGCACATCTCATTGAGGCGGCGCATGAATTGGACGGCCTCTAAATTGATGTTGCCGCCGTAAATATTAGGGATCCACTCGCCGTCGGCACGGGAATAGTCGAGATAGAGCATCGAGCTTACGGCATCGACGCGCAGGCCATCAATCTTGAAGCGATCTAACCAGAATAGGGCCGAAGAGACGAGGAAATTGACAACCTCTGGCTTGGTAAAGTCATAAATGTTGGTCTTCCAATCTGGATGAAAGCCAAGGCGTGGATCGGCATGCTCATAAAGCGCCGTGCCGTCAAATCGGTTCAGGCCGTGACCGTCAATCGGGAAGTGGGCCGGTACAAAGTCGCACAAAACGCCAATTTCAGCTTCGTGCAAACGTGCGACAAGGTCACGAAACTCGTTCGCCGTGCCAAAACGACTGGTGGCGGCAAACAGCCCAACTGGCTGATAGCCCCAAGACCCGTCAAAGGGATATTCTGTCAAAGGCATGAATTGGACGTGGGTAAAGCCCATGTCGCGAACATAAGGGATCAACCAATCGCCGAGCTCTGAATAAGTAAGCGGGCGATTGCTCTCTTCAGGCTTCCGCCGGAACGAGCCCGCATGAACTTCATAGACGGAGATCGCCGCGTCCAAGCCATGACGGCCATGGCGTGTCTTCAGCCAAGCTTGGTCGCTATCGACTTGTTTAGGCGGGTCTATCAAGCGACTGGCATTGGCGGGGCGAAGCTCTGCTGCCTGTCCAAATGGGTCCGACTTCAAGGGCTGAAGATCGCCATTTGCGCCGATGATTTCATATTTATAGATGTCATTGGCAGAGAGGCCGGGGATGAAAATTTCCCAGATACCTGCATCATGGAGCTTGCGCATAATGTGGCGACGTCCATCCCAATTATTAAAGGGGCCGACCACTGACACCCGTTGGGCGGCAGGGGCCCAGACGGCAAAGGCAAAGCCTTCGACTTGATCCAAAGTGACCCGGCGTGCGCCAAGACATTCCCAAGCCCGCCACAATTGGCCTTGGCGGAAGCGAAGAATTTCTTTCGTGCTTAAAACGCCTGCGAACCGATAGGGGTCTTCAAGGCGGACCACTTCCCCATCCCACGTGGCGAGATAATGGTAGGAAAGCGCTTGCTTCTTTGATTGGGCAATTTGGGCTACAAAGAACCCATCTGGATGCACTTTGGTCATAGGGATCGAGAGCTTTTGACTCTCACAAACCAATGTGACCGCATCGGCTGCTGGCAGGAAGCAGCGCACCTTAATCTCGTGTGTCCCGTCATCCACATGTGGGCCTAGGAAGGCAAATGGGTTGGCGTGAGTTCCCTTGATCAAGGCCAGCACTTCGTTTTGATCTTCCAGCGCAGGCCCCACATTTGCTGCGCCATTCACGGCTGCCTTTGTCGGCTTTGCCCGGGTCATCTTAAGGGCCATTAGCGCGCATCCTCATAAAAAGTCGTGTCATCGACTCTGGCCTTTTGCGCGCTCTGCCGATCGCGACGCCGCGCGTCCGCATAGGCATTTTCGCGGCGCGACTGCAGCATTTCGGAATCTGCTTGTGAAAAATGACCGCTCTTGGAGAGGCGCGCTTCAATCCCGAGGCGGATGGCTTCGATTACGGCCGCATAAGCAATATAGTCGCTCAAGCCGATATCAAATTGCCCAAGAGAAATGGTGGCAGGCAAGCCCGCATGGCCGATAAGGGCAACCCGCCCGCCTTGCGCACAAATATCTTTGAGGCTTTGCTCTACCTCGGGGATCCGCTCGCTCGACTTCAGCGCAATAACCAAAACGCTGTCGCGCCGCCCACTGATATCGGCTGTTGTTTGATCGCACACTTCTAGCCCACAGCTCCTCAATGCGCCCACCAGCGTGTCAGCAAACAGGGTTTCTGCACCAGAATGCAGCACGATGATTCGCCCACTGCCTGCGCAAATCTCCAAAAGCGTATCAATCTCATCAAGGGCTAGGCCAGCACCCTTTTGTCCAAGGGTCTTCGTGACCTGCTCAAACAGTGCCTGGCCAAGGCCGCTAGGGCCCTTCACATGCGGGTTCTGCCGGCTCATCGACAGAGTCCGACGCTCTAGGTCGCGTGCGAGGCTGAGCTTGAAATCCATAAAACCCATACAGCCAATCGCTTTGCAAAAGCGCATAATCGTAGGCTCTGAGACCTCGGCGCGCTCAGCCAGATCGGCGATCGACATTTCAACGACAACCGTCGGGCGACCTAGAACAAAGCGGGCGACGCGCTGTTCAGACGGGCGCAATTCTGCAAGATGAGAATCGATCTGACTGATGATCATCGCTTTTTTCCCTCCCGCCCTTTGTTTGCTGACTTGATTTATACGAATATTCTGCGCCCAATGCCAGCCTTGAACGCGTGTTGCGCAGGTTTTGTAGTTTTGCTACATCAAATGTGCAATACCAAAATCAAAGAACGGCAGGGCGACCTTACACAGGGCGGAAACTGCAGTCGGGGAGAGAAATGGACCTAGTCGGGTTTTTGTCTTGGCTTGGGACCGATATTTGCCTTAGCGGCAATAGCTTGTCGGTTCGATTAATGGTTCCTCTTCGACTGAAATTTTCCTGCGTCCGCAACTAAAGCACGGGCAGGACAAAGCATGGCAGGCATCACTTTTGAAACCGTCGCAAAGCGATATGGCGAAACTGATGTCATTAAAAACCTATCCCTCGACATCAAGGATGGCGAGTTCATGGTTTTGGTTGGCCCATCGGGGTGTGGCAAGTCGACCGCCCTGCGGATGATTGCGGGCCTCGAATCGGTCTCAGCGGGCCAATTGAAAATCGCAGATCGGGTCGTCAATGATTTGAAGCCCAAGGATCGCGATGTTGCCATGGTGTTTCAATCCTACGCGCTTTATCCACATATGACAGTTCGCCAGAACGTCGCCTTTGGTCTTGAAGTGCGCAAAATGCCCAAGGCCGAAATTGAAAAGCGCGTTCAAGAAGCTTCGGCGATCTTGGGTCTCGACCACTATCTGGACCGCAAGCCAAAGGCGCTGTCAGGTGGTCAGCGGCAACGTGTGGCGCTGGGCCGTGCCATTGTTCGCGACCCTTCGGTCTTCTTGTTCGACGAGCCCTTATCAAACCTAGACGCTAAACTACGGACGGGCATGCGGGCCGAGATTTCGCGTTTGCAAAAGCGCCTAGGTACCACCGCCGTTTACGTGACCCACGACCAAACCGAAGCGATGACTATGGGCGATCGGATTGCGGTTTTGGCACCTTTGGCAGAGGCAGGCGACAGCAATCTGATGCAAGTCGGCACGCCCTTAGAGCTTTACCACCGCCCTAGTAGTGTCTTTGTGGCCCGCTTTATTGGTGCGCCCAGCATGTCGATTTTGACGACCCATGTGGCCGCGCGCGCGATTTCCCATGCCGCGACGCCTGGCTTCACCATGCCCGAGCGGTGGGAGCCACCCAGCCAAACAGGCGACAGCGTCCTGGTCGGCTTCCGGCCTGAGGACGTACGTCTGGTTGGCCAAAACAGCTTTGAGAAGTCCGCCCATTTCAAGGGCAGGGTGGAAATGGTCGAGACCTTGGGGCACGAGGTCCTAACCCATCTCGACGTCGACGGCGCCACTTTAATCGCAAAGAGCCAGGGCGAAGCACCCATCCCGAAACTAGGCGAAATGGTCGAAGTTGAAGCTGATTTGAGCAAGGCTCACTTCTTTGATGTGTCGACAAACTTGCGCTTGACCGAGAAGGCTTAAGCGATGGCCTCACGCACAAGTCACGGGGGATCACCCACCAAACGATCATTCTTAGCCGCAGGGCTTGGTCTGTCAGGCACTGCGCTATTGGCGGCTTGCGGTAAATCCGCAGATAGTAAGCGCCCGGCACTGGTGGTTTGGCATTCGTATCGTGGGCGCGAGAAAACGGCGCTTGAGGAAGTTGCCGCGCTTTATTCGGCCC
>JBEAVQ010000185.1:0-2568 GCA_041160865.1 Pseudomonadota bacterium
CTTCCATTGTTGCAGCTTGTAGGGGCCATTGCCGACAAAGTTCTCGGCCTTGATCCAATCCTTGCCAACCTTTTCCACCACATGCTTTGGAATCGGGAAGGAGGTGTAATGGGTCAAAAGACCAGGTAAGTATGGGGCCGGATGCTCCAGCGTGACTTCGAGGGTTTTGGCATCAATGGCGCGTACGCCCAGTTGGGTCACATCCTTGATGCGGCCATCATAGATTTTCTCCGCATTCTTGATGACATAAAGGATGGACGCATATTTGGCGGGTGGGGATGTGGTCATGATCCGCTGCCAAGCAAACACGAAATCTTCAGCTGTCACGGGCTGACCATCCGACCATTTCGCGTCGCGCAGCTTAAAGGTCCACACAAGACCGTCCGGGCTAGTGGACCACTCAGTTGCCATGCCAGGAATCGGGCGGCCTTGGGGGTCCTCGGTGGTAAGACCTTGCAGCATATCGCCGATAATCCGGTTCTCCCATGTACCAGAGGCCTGGTGGGGGTCGAGAGACAAAGGTTCAGCGCCATTGCCGATTTGAAGCGTTCGCGATTTGTCAATGTCGACAGTACCACCGCCGCAAGAAACCAAACCTAGACTCAACACCAAAGCAGTAGTTGCGGCAGCCAAAGACCGGCGTGTGATTTTCATTTCGTTGTCTCTCCCGATCGGGTTAGTGTGTGATCTCTATAGCGCACAGGCCTGCTTTTGCTATGCGGACAGGCACTACGACAAAAACCTTGTTACGATTTGTGAAGGTAACGTGAAATGAACAAATTCAGTACCACGCTCATTGCAGCGAGTTTTATGACTTTTGGTGCAGTTGCGTGGGCCCAATCGGGACAAAATCCAGCAAATGCGGCGGTCTCTCCACTTGAACCCATCTATGCCTGCGCGGATAAATCCAATCCAACCGAGCGTCTGGCCTGCTTTGATGCCGCTGTCGCGACCATTCGGGCAAAGGAGGCGAAGTCTGAGATTGTGACTTTCGACAAACTAAGGGTGGAAAAGGTACGCCGTGAGGCGTTTGGCTTCTCCCTCCCCTCCCTTCCGAAGCTGGGATTCCCAGCCTTTGGTGGTGGCCCAAAGGCCGATAGTAAAGACCAAGGCGTGGCTGCTGCTGCGGTGGAAGCAGATATTGAGGAACAAAGCTTCACCGTGGCCAGTACGCGGGAATCGGCTGGACGGGTTGTGTTAACGCTTGAAAATGGGCAGGTCTGGCGCCTAACCGAGGCAGGCGAACTCAACGCACCCTCGCGTCCCCCCTATAAAGTGAAGATCCGCACGGCTGCCATGGGCTCCTTCATCCTGACGGTCGAAGGCCGCAACAAAGGCTATCGCGTTCGCCGGGTTGAATAGACCTGATTGGTTTTACGCCCCCTCGCGACCAATCTAGCGGTCGCGCGGGTCAATCGCATCGCGCAGGCCGTCGCCGATGAAGTTGAAGCAGAACAAGGTGACCATCATCGTCGTGGCTGGGAAGATCAATAGCCACGGGGCAATTTCCATCTCGCGCGCGCCAATTGAGATCAGATTACCCAAGCTGGTCATTGGCTCCTGCACACCAAGGCCCAAGAAGCTCAAGAAGCTTTCGGTCAAGATGACGGCTGGAATGGTCAAAGTCACATAGACGACAACGGGCCCGAGCACATTGGGAACAATGTGGCGCGTCACAATGCTGGCGCTGGTTACGCCGGCTGCTTCGGCTGCTTCAACAAATTCCTTTTTGCGTAGAGAGATTGTTTGCCCGCGGACAATCCGCGCCATGGTCAACCACTCTACCGCCCCAATCGCCACGAAGATCAGGATCAGATTACGGCCAAACACCACCATCAAAATGATCACAAAGAAGATGAAGGGCAGTGCGTAGAGCACATCGACGATACGCATCATGATCTGATCGACCCGGCCGCCTATATAGCCAGCCGTTGCGCCCCAGATAACACCGATCAGAAGCGACACACCTGTTGCGACAAGGCCCACTGCCAGTGACATGCGCAAGCCGTACAAGAGCCGCACAAACAAGTCCCGCCCTTGCGGGTCGGTGCCGAAAATGTGCAAATGCTCCCAAGTTGGCCCTTGCAACACGCGGTCTTTATAGATGGTCTCATAATCATGTGGCCAAAAAAACGGGCCAAAGACCGCCAAGAATGTTAAAGTGCCGAGCACGATCATGCTGCCCACGGCGGCCTTATTACGGAACAAGCGGCGGCGTGCATCATCCCAAAGCGAGCGTCCTTTGACGGCTGCTTCGAGAAGCTCTGCCTTTTCTTGGGGTGTCGTCAGCAGGGTCACTCGTATTTTACTTTCGGGTCTAAGAGGCCGTAAGCAAGATCGGCCAGAAGATTAAGTAGAATGATGAGGCCCGCATAAAGCACAACAACCGCCATCACGACGGGATAATCGCGCTGCAAAGCACTCGTGACGAAGTTTTTGCCAATGCCTGGTAGTTGGAACACCGTCTCAACCACAACTGAGCCAGTAATCAGGCCGGCGCATGCAGGGCCCAAATAAGAGACCAGAGGCAACAGGGCCGCGCGCAATGCGTGTTTGGAGAGGACTTGG
>JBEAVQ010000102.1:0-13074 GCA_041160865.1 Pseudomonadota bacterium
CCCTGCCCCGAAGCTATGGTGGAAAGCGCTCTCGACCATGCACGCATCTTGCAAGACCTCGACTTTCATGAGTTTAAAATCTCCGTCAAAGCATCAGACACCTTCTTGACCGTTGCGGCTTATCAAGCCCTATCAGAGGCGATTGATTGCCCGCTACATCTAGGCGTCACAGAAGCTGGCGCAGCGCGCTCTGGCACGGTGAAGTCTTCTATTGGCATCGGCTCGCTTCTTTGGGCTGGCATTGGCGATACCGTCCGGGTGTCCTTGTCGGCAGAGCCTGAAGAAGAGGTGCGCGTCGGTTATGATATACTGAAAAGTTTAGGCCTGCGCACGCGTGGCGTGAATATCATTGCCTGCCCATCGTGTGCCCGCCAAGGCTTTGACGTCATCCGCACCGTGGAGGCCTTAGAAAGCCGTCTGTCGCATGTATCGGAGCCGATTTCGCTCTCTATCATTGGCTGTGTCGTCAATGGCCCCGGTGAAGCGCTTTATACCGATTTGGGCTTCACTGGCGGCGGCAAGGGAGCCGGGATGATCTATATGGCCGGCAAGGCGCACCACAAGCTCTCTAACGACGGTATGATAGAGCATATTGTTGAGCTAGTGGAAGCCAAGGCAGAAGAGATGCGCACGGCCAAGGCGGAAGAGGAACTCGCCACGGCATCGTAGTCGAGAAGGGCCTGAACACATTGGTCAGGCCCTCTTCAAATGCTTAGACTAGTACAGTGTCGCCAAGGCCTTGCCGTCATAATCCATCAGATCATCGGTACGGCCTTCTTTAACCTTCTTGGCCCATTCAGGATCTTGCAGCAAAGCACGGCCAATGGCGACCATGTCATATTCGCCCTTCTCCAAGCGGCGGACGACATCATCAAGCGGTGCCTTGGCTGAGCCTTCACCCCGGAACGAGCCTGCAAAATCGCTCGACAGGCCAATGGAGCCCACCGTAATGGTTGGAACGCCCGTCACCTTTTTGGTCCAACCAGCACAATTCAATCCATTCTCGCCATCGACATCGGGGAATTCAGCTTCCCAAACACGGCGCTGCGAGCAATGCAGCATATCAACCCCGGCGGCCACGATGGGTGCCAAGAAGGCTTCGAGCTCTTGGGGCGTATGAGCCAATTTGATCGTGTAATCTTGCTGCTTCCATTGCGAGAAGCGCAAAATGATTGGCATATCTGGACCCACTTGTTTGCGACATTCAGCAACGATTTCAGCGGCGAAGGTCGCACGCTGTGGTAATGAGCCACCATACCGGTCGGTGCGGACGTTCATCACATCCCAAAAGAATTCGTCGATCAGATAGCCATGGGCACCATGGATTTCGATGGCATCAAAGCTCAGCTTTGCGGCGTCACCCGCCGCGCGGGCATAGGCTTGCACCATGTCCCAGACTTCTTCAGTGGTCGGCACGGGCAAAACCGATTTACCGGTGTGGGTAAGGCCCGAAGGGCTATCGGTTGGCGCATCTGGAAAATGGCCAGTACCGGGCTTGCGCATCATGCCCTGATGCCAAATTTGTGGTGCAATCTTACCGCCCTGCGCATGGACATCTTTGACGACTTTCGCCCAGCCAGCCAAAGCATCGTCCCCATGGAAACGGGGTACATTGGCATCGTTGGAAGCCCCTTTCCGGTCCGTCACGGTACCTTCGGTTATCAAGAGGCCAACATCGGCCGCTGCCCGGCGCGCATAGTAATCGGCAACATTCTGTCCTGGTACGCCGTTTGGCGAAAAAGACCGAGTCATCGGGGCCATAGCAATACGGTTAGGGATCGTTACACCGCGGATGGTGAGGGGCTGAAACAAAGCAGACACGTCGGTCATGGTCACTCCTGAGCACTTTTATTGCGCGGCAGTTCTCTTAGCTTGCCGCGGTTGGGAATGGGTTACGATGAAGTGAACGCCAGGTCTAGACGGCTAAGACCCCTCCATCACAAATTGCCTGATATGCCAAGCTAAACCGTCCCTCGCCAACTGGCGGGTGCAAATCGATCCCGGTCAAAAGGCGCAGCGGCGCGCGCGAGCCTTTGCGGGCTGAAACGACAACTCTTTTGGCGGGATCGCCCGCTCGCGGACGCACTGGGCAAACCCCAATATCACCAGCCTTGCCCCGAAGAGCGGCTAGAATATCCGGCAGTCGGTCTGCCCGGTGGATCATCAGGAACCGGCCCTTGGGCGTTGCTATAGAAAGCATGCCCTTAATCCAGGCATCTAAAGGAGCCCCGAGAATATAGGCTGTTTGGCGCGACACATCGGGGTCTCGGATCGCCCGATCATCATCAAAATAAGGAGGATTGGAAAAAACCAGATCATACTGACCAAGCATGGCCTCGTCGGGTGTCAAGACATCGCCCAACACAAATTCTAATTCGCCCTTTAGTGGATTGCGGGCGGCATTTGCCTTAGCCAAGGACCAAGCTGCTTCGTCCTTTTCAAGCCCTGTTAGGCGCAGCTTCGAATCGGCGCGTAAAAATCCGAGACTGAGGAGCGCCGTACCCACACCACAACCCGCTTCCAAAGCAGTTGGGACCGGAAACGAGGCGGCAGCGGCGGCCAATAAAACAGCGTCCGTCCCCGCACGATAGCCCTTGCTGGGTTGTTCTATGGTCAACGCTCCTTTGAGGAATATATCATGGGTAGTTTTGATCATGCGGGCGTCTGAGCCTATATCCAAAAGACTGGCGAAGTTGTTTGGTTGAGACGGCAAAAGAGACCAGTGTCAACTAAACTGTTTTGAACGCGAAGTTTGGAAGCAGCGGATGCTTGACCCAAGCCCCCTCAAGAGGGCATGGAAACAAAAGACTATTAAGGAAAAAGCTGTCGTGAACGTCACTACCCGCCCAGTTGATGCCGTGTCGGTTAATCCGACCGAAGCGCTCGCGGCACTGTTGGCACCGGATTTGGCAGCAACCGAAGCCGAAATCGTCGCACGGATGGAGAGCCCCGTCGGTCTCATCCCGGACGTAGCTCACCACTTGGTGGATGCTGGCGGCAAGCGTTTGCGGCCGCTCCTAACCCTTGCAGCAGCAAGCGCTTGCGGCGGCGGCGGGGAACCGGCAGTCAAGCTTGCGACCGCCGTTGAGTTCATCCACACTGCCACTTTGCTGCATGACGATGTAGTCGATGGCTCGTCGTTGCGACGCGGTAAGCGGGCAGCCAATCTCATTTGGGGCGACAAAGCGAGCGTATTGGTTGGCGACTTCTTGTTTGCACGCGCGTTCAATCTGATGGTTGAGACGGGCTCTCTGCGGGTGCTGGATATTCTGGCCAAGGCCGCAAGCACGATTGCCGAAGGTGAAGTCCTACAGCTGGCAACCACCAATCGCGGCGAAGCCAGCCGAGAACGCTATTACCAAGTTATTGAGGCCAAGACCGCCGCTTTATTTGCTGCCGCATGTGAAGCCGGCGCGATCACCGCAGACGCGCCCGATGAGATGGTAAACGCTTTGGCTACTTTCGGTTTGAAGCTGGGCCTAGCCTTCCAATTGGTCGATGATGCTTTGGACTATGGCGGCCTAACCCAGAGCTTGGGGAAGAATACGGGCGATGATTTCCGTGAAGGCAAAGCGACCCTCCCGCTGATCATCGCGTTGGAGCGCGCCCAAGGCGAAGAACGCCTGTTCTGGCAACGCGTTCTGGCCCGAAAGCATCAGGATGAAGATTTGCCTTTTGCGATCCAAACCATGCGTCTGCGTGGGGCCGTTGAGGCCACTTTGGATGAGGCCCGCGGCCATATCGCTGACGCGAAAGCTGCCCTTACCCGTCTGCCTGAAGGCGTCATCCCCGCGCTTCTGGCCAATCTTGCCGATTATGTTGTGTCGCGCTTGAATTGATGGTCGAAGACGGCAGCCCTTGGAAGAAGTGGCGCGCGGAAATTCGAGCCGCGATTCCCATTAGCTTTGAAGCCATAATTGCGATTATCGTCATGACTATGGTCATCATGGTGATGCTGATCGAGCAAATCCGGGAACCCAACAAAGAGGTTTGCAGCCGACATTGGGGCTGCGACAGTCCTTTGCCGTCTAGGGTTAATCCACCTTCTGACTTCTGACAATAAATAGGGGCGAGACCATTCAGTCCCGCCCCTATTTATTGTCGCGCTAGCCTAAGAGATTACTCGGTAGGCTTAGTTTCAATCTTGCGGGTCCGCCACAAGGAGTAGCCAATCGAGGCACCCAAAAGAACCAATGTGGCAATCAGCGACCAATGTGGCTCCATATAGGGCACCATCTTCAGTTCTTTCGACAGACCGAAGTTCCAGATGATCTTACATCCGATCAAGACGAGTACCAACGACAAGCCATATTTTAGATATTTGAACCGCTCGACCGCTTCAGCCAGCATGAAGTACATTGAACGTAGACCCAAGATCGCGAAGATATTGGAAGTGTAGACGATGAACGGGTCACGAGTGACGGCGAAGATTGCAGGCACGCTGTCGACGGCAAAAATGATATCTACGATTTCAACCATCATCAGGGCCAAGAACAAAGGCGTGGCCCAGAGAACCAATTTGCCCGAACCATCTGGATGCGGCTTCTTGACAAAGAAGTTGTGGTTCTCAATCGTCTCGGTAACGCGCATGCGCTTCTTGATGAACTTCAAGACGGGGTTGTCTTCCAGCTTCATCTCATGATCGCCACCAAACAGCATCTTGTAGCCAGTGAAGATCAAGAAAGCCGCGAAGATATAGAGCACCCAAGTGAATTCATTCACCACGGCCGAGCCCAAGCTAATGAAAATCGCGCGGAACACGATCGCGCCGATGATACCCCAGAACAGAACGCGGTGCTGATATTCGCGCGGCACAGCAAAGAACGTGAAGATCATGCCGATGACGAAGATATTGTCAAAGGCCAGCGCCGTTTCCAGCAGATACCCAGTAAAATACTGGATCACCGCTTGTTGGTTCAGGTTGTCAGGGCTATTGTAATATTTCGGATCGGGCTCGTAGACAAAATAGACATAAGCCCCGAATGCGATGGCGAGGCTGGCAAAAGCCGCCCACATTTTGGCAGACTTTGCTGCCGAGACAACCCCGTCCTTATTGTTGATGACCCCAAGGTCTAACCACAACAAGAAACCGATGAACGACAAAAAGGCGAGCCATAGCCAAATCGGCTGGCCCGCGTAAACGGCGGTTAAAAAAGGCAAGGCATCCATTGGCCCCGTCTTCCGCGAGAACAATCAATCCGACATCACGATCAACGCCTTGATCGCCAGAGGGGCCCGGACTGCGGTAGAGGGCTGCATATGGGGCGCTGGCCTAGATGCGCAAGGCACAGGGGTGTGAATAGCGCATAGCACTCCTTCACAAGGCCGTGATAGGCCTTGCGCTAATTAGAGTTTTCCCAAAGCGGGCAAACCTAAGCAGTGGTGACAGCCTCATGGCCGTGCTCTGCTAAGAAACGCTCTGCCTCCAAGGCAGCCATGCAGCCCAATCCTGCTGCAGTGACGGCCTGGCGATAGGTTTCGTCGGCCACATCGCCTGCCGCAAACACACCAGCTACATTGGTACGCGTGGTGCCAGGCTCAACAATGATATAGCCATTGTCACGCATGGCGACTTTGCCGATGAACAGATCCGTCGCAGGCTTGTGACCAATGGCGACAAATACGCCATGTGCTTGCAGGTTTGAAAGTACGCCAGTCTTCAAATTCTTCAGCCGCACACCCGTTACCGATTTAGGCTCGGGGTCCGATAAGATTTCTTCGACCGCACTATCCCAAACCACCTCGACTTTTGGATGAGCGAACAAGCGGTCTTGCAAGATGCGCTCTGCCCGCAATTCGTCACGGCGATGTACCACTGTGACTTTGCTAGCGAAATTGGTCAAGAACAGAGCTTCTTCAACTGCGGTGTTGCCGCCACCGATCACAACCACTTCCTTTCCGCGATAGAAGAAACCGTCGCAAGTGGCGCAAGCCGACACGCCAAAGCCGCACAGGCCCTGCTCTTCGGGCAAGCCCAACCATTTGGCTTGTGCGCCTGTCGCAATGATCAAGGTATCGCCTGTGTAGACTTGGCCACCATCGCCGATTGCTTTGAACGGCCGGCTCGTCAGATCGACCTCCATGATCCAGTCGGAAATGATTTGAGTGCCGACATGCTCAGCTTGGGCGCGCATTTGCTCCATCAGCCAAGGCCCCTGAATGACATCAGCAAAGCCGGGGTAGTTTTCGACTTCTGTTGTGATGGTCAACTGACCGCCAGGTTGGGGTCCTTCCACCAGCACAGGCTGGCGCATGGCACGGGCGGCATAGATAGCGGCTGTATAGCCGGCAGGCCCAGAACCAATAATAAGAACGGGGGCATGACGAATTTCTGACATAAAGAGGGCTCCTTGGCCATATCTATCTAGTGATTCCCCCCGCGTATAAGAAGGCCCGTATCAGCGGCGCGCACGGAAGAAGGAGCGCAGTATCTCTGCGCAGGGTTCTGCCAAGACACCAGACATGACTGTCGGTCGCCAATGGCAGGTCTTTTGCTCGAAAAAGCGCACCCCATGCTCTACCGCACCGCCTTTCGCATCAGAAGCTCCATAGACCAAGCGAGCGATACGGGCATGGCTAATGGCCCCGGCACACATGGTGCAGGGCTCTAACGTCACATATAGCGTCAATTGCGGCGCCAAACGATAGTTGGACAGAGCAAACCCTGCCCGTCTTATTGCCAATATCTCAGCATGACCGGACGGGTCGTGCAAAGTAATTGGTTCATTGTGGGCCTCGGCCACCAATGTCTGGGTTTTGCTGTCGACGACAAGGGCACCAATCGGCGCTTCGCCCAATCGGGCAGCCTGTTCAGCAAGCTCCAAAGCACGCGTCATCCAATAGGCGTCCCGCGCCTGATCTTGTTCATCCAGCATAGGGCGCTGTTAGCGTGTTTGACCGCGTGAAGCCAGTCTTAGCGCCGACAACCAGATACCGGGCCCGGTGGGACCATGCGAATGTAATTGCCACGACGCACGCTGTGGGCCGACACCTCTTCACAACGGCCGGGCTTGCGGCGCACCCAATGGGCATCAACACAGACTTGGCCCGTGCGACTGCCATAGCAGCGTGGTTCAATGAAGCGCCAATTGCCGTCTGCCGGCAGATTGAGCGTATAGCCATAACCGTAGGCTGGACCCTCCATCCCATTCCAAGCGAAATTGACTTCGGTCTCTGCAGGATAGCCTGCCGGGGTGGAGCGGCTACGTTGGGAACTGCCCCCATTTGGATCTTGATAGCCTGAAAAATCGTCTTGGCTTGGGATCGGTGCGGCCACACTCGCAGCATCAATCGGGCGGCGATATGCCCCAGCCTCGGCGGACACACTTGCCAACACAACTAACCCGCTAAGGCCTAAGGCCACATTCCACAGCTTGCTACCCACCACTAACATTCCCCAGTCACTTTATTTCGACTTCGCAACAAAGCTGAAATCAAAGAGAAACGCACGCGGGTTCGTCCAAACGGGGTAGCAAAACAGGCAATTCCCCAATCCTGAGGGGCCGGTAACACTAAGATTTTACTTGACGTGTGCGTAAACGTAAGCCACACGCATGTGCAAGGTCACCTCTGGAGGTCTGTTATGTCTGATCAAACCGAGAAAAACAGGGTTTGGACGATTGGCGAGTTATCGCGTGAATTTGGTGCCACAGCCCGCGCCCTGCGCTTCTATGAGGACAAGGGACTGCTCAGCCCGGCACGGGATGGTCTTAACAGGCATTATTCGGTGCGTGACCGCGCCCGCTTAAAGCTGATTTTACGCGGCAAGCGGGTTGGGTTTTCGCTTTCGGAAATCCGCGAGATGATCGACCTCTATGATCTGGGCGACAATCAACGCACCCAGATGCAGCGCACACACGATAAGTACATCAAGCAAATTGAACTTTTGAAGCGGCAGCGTGAAGACATTGTAGGATCGATCGAGACCTTAGAAAATGGTGTTCAATGGCTGAACGAGCAATTGGCGAAGGCCCCGGCCGATCTCGCTGTTGCTGGGGCTTCGGCCTATGATGCGGTCGCGCGCGCCCGCCTCGATGGCGAGGACATCACCTATCTCAACGAAAAAGCGTCTTAAAAAAGCCAAGGCAAGGCTTGCTCAGGGCCTTACAAAATAAATCACTTCGAAAAAAACAAGATTTGGCCAGCGGCTGGACGGGTTTGCTTCAACATACCCCCAGTCGCCAACGGCTACTAAGGGAGACAGATTATGGGTTATCAAGCGCCAATTCGCGACATGAAGTTTCTGTTTGATGATGTATTAGAAATCGACCGCTTCTCAAACCTCGAAGGCTTTGCGGACGCGCCAAAGGATGTGCGCGACCAGATCCTCGAAGAAGGCGCAAAATTCTGCGAAAATGTTCTGGCCCCGCTCAACTCGGTTGGTGACAAGCAAGGCTGCAAACTGAACCCAGACAATACAGTCACCGTGCCCGAGGGCTTCACCGAAGCCTATCATGCGCTGGTGGAAGCTGGTTGGCCCTTGTTGAGTGCTGACCCCAATTATGGTGGCCAAGGCCTGCCTCACGTGGTCAATCTGGCATATAGCGAGATGACCTCATCATCCAACATGGCTTTTGGCATGTATCCCGGCCTGACCCATGGCTGCTATTCGGCGATCCATGAAGGCGGCACAGACGAGCAAAAACACCTCTATCTACCCAAGCTCGCCAGCGGCGAGTGGGCCGGCACGATGAATTTGACTGAGCCGCATTGTGGTACGGACTTGGGCCTATTGCGTACCAAGGCCGTGCCCCAAGCCGATGGCACTTACAAGATTTCAGGCCAGAAAATCTGGATCTCCGGTGGCGAGCACTCGATGACCGCCAACCACATTCACTTGGTCCTCGCCCGCCTTGAAGGCGCGCCAGCTGGCGTCAAAGGCATCTCGCTCTTCATCGTGCCGAAGTTCCTTGTCCATGCCGATGGCAGCTTGGGTGAACGCAATACTGTAGCTTGCGTCGGCCTTGAAGAAAAAATGGGCATTCACGGCAATGCCACCTGCGTCATGCAATATGAAGAGGCCACTGGTTATCTGATTGGTGAGCCTAACAAAGGCCTGTCCATCATGTTCGTAATGATGAATGAAGCCCGCATCGGCGTTGGCCTGCAAGGCATGGCAATTGGCGAGTCCGCTTATCAAGCGGCGCTGGCCTTTGCCAAGGATCGCCGTCAAGGCCGCAGCCTGACCGGCCCGAAAGAGCCAGATCAACCAGCCGACAATATTTTGGTCCACCCCGATGTGCGTCGCATGTTGATGGACATTAAGGCTCATACTGAAGGCGGTCGCGCCTTCTTGTACTGGACCGCACTTTATGGCGACCTGTTACACAAAAGCCCGGATGAAGCGGTCCGCCAAAAGGCCGGCGACTATATGAGCCTATTGACCCCTGTTCTCAAAGCCTATTTGACCGACAAAGGTCATAAGAATGCATCTGATGCCCTGCAAGTGCATGGTGGGTCGGGCTTTACAGAGCACTATCAGGCCAGCCAATTCCTGCGCGACAGCAAAATCGCGATGATTTACGAAGGCACCAATGGCGTCCAAGCGCTCGACCTCGTCGGTCGAAAGCTGGCGGCCAATGGTGGTCGCGCCATCCAAACCTTCTTTGCTGAGATCGACGCTTTTGTGGCCGAACATGAGGGTGATGCAGATCTCGCACCTTTCATCGCTGGCCTCGCCTCTGCCCGTGCGCAATTGCAAGACGCCACTATGTGGCTAATGGCCAATGGCATGAGCAATTTTGATAATGCGGGGGCATCAAGCCACGATTATCTGCATGTGTTTGGCCTAACCGGCCTTGCCTATATGTGGGCGCTAATGGCCAAGGCAGCCTATGCCAAAGCGGGTACTGAGCCTTTCTACGACACCAAGATCAAGACTGGGCGTTATTTCGTCGACCGTATCCTGCCAGAGATTGCGGGGCACTTGGCCAAGGTTAAAACCGGCGCAGGGCCAGTGATGGCATTGAGCGCTGAGGAGTTTTAAGCGGCGTCCGCCCCCTCTTTTGGGGCGGCGGAAAAACCTCAAGTCTTGAGCAAAACAAAATGTAAGGAAACACCATGACAGCCATCACCATGCCAAAAGCCGTTTGGCGCGACAGTGAAGAACTCACCATGTTCGAAGATTCCGTGCGTGGTTTCTTTGCCAAGGAAGCGCCGCCTGAAGTTTGCGCAAAATGGCGGGCGAACGGGATTGTCGACCGCGAGATGTGGTCCAAGGCTGGTCAAGCTGGCCTGCTTTGCGTCTCCATGCCAGAAGAATTTGGCGGCGGCGGTGGCGATTTCCGCCATGAAGCGGTGATCATGGATGTGATGGGCACCATGGGCATTGATGGCTTTGGCCTGCCTTTGCACAACGCCATTATCGCCCCCTATATCAAGCATTATGGCAGCCAGGAGCAAAAACAAAAATGGTTGCCGAAAATGGCCTCGGGTGAGTTGGTTGGCGCGATTGCCATGACCGAACCCGGTGCTGGCTCTGACTTACAAGGTATCAAGACCACCGCTGTTAAAAGCGGCAATCATTATGTGATCAATGGCTCCAAGACCTTCATCACCAATGGTGCGACCGCCGATTTGATCATCGTCGTCGCCAAAACCGACCCGACCCAAGGGGCAAAGGGTACGAGCCTGATCGTGGTTGAAACCAAAGAAGTCGAGGGCTTCCGTCGGGGTCGCAACTTGGACAAAGTTGGCCAAGACGCGCAGGATACCTCCGAGCTCTTCTTTGACGACGTCCGCGTGCCAACGTCCAATCTGTTGGGCCCGGTTGAAGGGATGGGCTTTATCCAATTGATGGAGCAATTGGCCAGCGAACGCCTTCAAATCGGCATTCAGGGCGTTGCCAGCATGGAACGCGCTCTGACTGAGACCATCGCGTACGTCAAAGAACGCAAAGCCTTTGGCAAGTCGATCATGGACTTCCAGAACACCCAGTTCAAACTGGCCGAGTGCAAAACCAAAGCAACCGTGGCGCGCGCTTTCTGTGATCGCTGCGTTGAATTGCTGATGGAAGGAAAGCTCGACCCCGCCACCGCCAGCATGGCGAAATATTGGGTGTCAGACGTTGAGAACGAAGTAATGGACGAGTGCCTGCAATTGCATGGTGGCTGGGGTTATATGAATGAAATGCCTATCGCCCGCATGTGGCGCGACAGCCGCGTTCAACGCATCTATGGCGGGGCCAATGAAGTCATGAAAGTTTTGATTGCGAGGACCTTGTGAACGACCCACTCAATTCTGCCATCGCCGATGCAATCGCATTGATCGAGGCCAACCCTGAGCCGAGCGATGAAAATCTCCGCGCGCTTTCGGTCCGCTTGGCCTTGGCCCACGCTGCAACCGAAGATGAAATCAATCAACTGGCTGTTGAAAGCTTTCAAGAAACAATTGAGGACATGCAGGCCGATAGCGTTCCCGAACATCGTGCCTATTTGTTTGAGCAATTGACCACAGGCCTGATGGCCTATGAAGTCCAGTTGTTGCTGGATGGGGCTAAGGCGTGAGTTCACACACCGCCACCATCGCGTGGGAACGTGCCGGCGCTGTCTTCACAGACGGCAAATACGCCCGGACGCATCAGGCAAGCTTCGATGGTGGTGTGAACTTGGCAGTGACCACCGCATTGCCCCTACCCTCCAACACAGTGCCTGCGGCCGACCCCGAAGAAATGGTAGTTGCAGCCACTGCGAGCTGCCACATGATGTTCTTTTTGGCTTTTGCTAAACAAGCGGGCTTCATTGTCGATAGCTATCAGGATGTCCCCGTTGGCACCTTGGGCAAGGATGAGGCAGGCGTTGAGCGCTTTGTTGAAGTGGTGCTGAACCCCAAAATCAGCTGGAGCGGCGAGAATGTCCCCGGCGCTGCGGACATTGATCTCTTACACCATAAGGCCCACAAGGCTTGCTACATTGGCAATTCGCTGGCCTGCCCTGTGAGAATTGGCCAATGAGCGATCACGCCCAAACCTTCCTCGACATCGGCATGAAGCAACCCTCTCAAAGTTCACAGACTTTGGGCTTCCAGCTGATTGAGATGGATGTGAAGGCGGGCACCGCGCGAGTGGAATTCGCGGGCAAGCCAGAATTTGCCAATCCAACCGGCTATATTCAGGGCGGTTTTCTTTCCGCCATGCTAGATGACGTGATGGGCATGATGGCGATGTTGAAAGTCGCGCCCAAAAGTTTTGCTAGCACGATTGATTTGCACGTCCACTATCTCCGACCAGTCCGGGTTGGCAAGATTGAGGTCGCTGCGCGCATCACCAACAAAGGTCCCAGCGTTATGTTTGCTGAAGCGGACCTCTATGATTGTCGGGGAAAAATCTCCGCCAAAGCCACTTCTGCCTTGGCGATCACGCCCTTGCAGATTAAAGCAGACGTATAACAAAGGGAGCGCCAAAATGGCCGAAGCATTTATCTATGACGCAGTCCGCACCCCTCGGGGTAAAGGTCGCAATACCGGGTCGTTGCATGAAGTGACGGCTTTGAGCCTTGCAACCCAAGCCTTGCAGGCCATTCGGGACCGGAACAATCTGGACACCTCCAAAGTCGATGACGTCGTTTTGGGCTGCGTAAGCCCTGTAGGCGAACAAGGCAGTGACATTGCCCGGATCGCCGTGCTGAACGCTGACTATGCCGAAACTACCGCTGGCGTGCAGATCAACCGCTTCTGCGCTTCAGGTCTGGAAGCCTGCAATATGGCAGCCGCGAAAGTCATCTCCGGTGAAGCCGATATGGCCATTGGCGGGGGTGTTGAAAGCATGAGCCGCGTGCCCATGGGGTCTGACGGTGGCGCTTGGGCCTCTGACCCCTCCATCGCGATCAAGTCTTACTTCGCCCCACAAGGCATTGGTGCGGACACGATTGCGACGAAATACGGCTTCTCGCGCGATGACGTCGACGCCTATGCGGTTGAAAGCCAAAAGCGCGCTGCGACCGCATGGAAAGAAGGCCGCTTTGCCAACTCCATCGTACCCGTGAAAGACCAAATGGGTGCCATCATCCTCGCCCATGACGAGCACATGCGCCCAGACACCACCATGCAGAGCCTCGCCTCACTGGACGCCAGCTTCAT